>DAOWHR010000467.1 GCA_030641315.1 Anaerohalosphaeraceae bacterium
AGGTGAAGCGTTATTTGTACGGCGTCATAAGACAAACATCTTGCCCTTTTTGTGGTTGGGATGTTTTCTGGTGGTCGTTTGGTGGTGGTGTTATTTAAAATCCATAGGTTTGCTTTATTTGTTTTGGGGTTGGCATCTGGTTGTATTTTTCTTTGTTTGGGCCCGTGTAGGTGTCGCCTGTTTTTGTCAGGGTTATGGGGGTCATCGAGCCGTTTGAGTTTGTTATCCATACGGTTACTTTGCTGTCGGTATCGAATTCTGTGATCGTGCGTGAATCGGGGGGCGTTTTTCCGTGGGAACGGCAGTGTATCAGGCCTGCTTCTTTGCAGGCGGGGCAGCCGTGGTTACAGCCTGCGGTAAGACAAGCGAGCAGTGCGGCTGCGGCAAGGACGGACAGGAAAAATATTTTATTGGTCATTATGTGCCTTTCGGTTTGGGGCCTATTTTGCATTTTTGAGCCATTCGTCGAGGTTTTTGGCTAGTACCGTTGTCGAGCGTGTCTTCATTATGTGGCTTACAACCTCTGGTTTTATCTTGAGTTTTATCATTGCTTTGTGCGCCCGTTCCCAGAGCTTGTTCTGTTTTGTTTCGGTTTCGGCAAGGAAGAGGTCCGTTACGAGTTCCTGGAGTTTGCCGAGCATTATTGCGTCCAGATTGTCGTAGTAGCTTGATATTACCTTCTGCTGGTACGAGTTATATTGTTTTTGAGCCATGCCGCGTTCTTTCTGTCGCAATTACGGATATAATTATCTTGTTTATTGTTTTGAAGTATGTCAGCCATTTTCCGCCTATATAACTTGCGGGCGTTGTTTTTACAAGATTATCCGTGTTTGTTGTAGAAAACAATGCAAAAAAAGTATATTTGAGGTGAATAGTGCTTTGAGGAATCCGTTATACGGGCATTATGGTTGACTTTCTGGGCAGAATTATAGTATAATGGTGCTTTCAAATATCGTTAATAATGATGCGGTCGGCAATTTTTTTATTCAGGAGTGTGACCCGGTGGCCAGTTCTATATCTAAGTATGTATTGCTGTTTGTTTGTGCAACTGTGTTTGTGTGCGGCGAAGCGTTGGCTCGACCCAAGGATAAGCTTGGGCCAGTCGATTATATTAAGTTCCGCGAGGCCTGCGACGGTAATATGCCGGTCTATTTTGACTATGTCGAGGACGGCGTGCTCAAGGGCGGGATAGAGACTGTCGAACTGCCTGAGATCCAAGAGTTTGCTTTGACGATGGATGCTGCGTCGGACTGGAATTTTGAGACGATACAGGATGGCGGTTCGCCTGACAACCGGATCGATATTGTGATCGTCGGTGACGGGTACAGGGATTCTGATCTTGCAACTTACCGGAGCCATGTCAATACAACTATCTACGGCTACTTTTTGGAAAAGCCTCTTAATACCTATAAATGGTATTTTAATGTTCACCGGGTCGATGTGATATCCAATGAGTCGGGAGTCGATGAGCCTGACAAGGGCATTTATAAGGATACGGCTCTTGATATGAATTTTAGGGGTCGTCTTCTTCGTGTTAACGTGGACAAGGCTTTTGCCGCGGCGGCATCGGCGCCTGAGGTTGACCAGATTATTGCGTTTGCTAACTCGATCCTTTACGGCGGGGCGGGTTATTCAAATCTGGCAACCCTTGCAGGGGGTAACGGCAGTGCGGTTGAGCTTGCATTGCATGAGTTCGGCCATTCCTTCGGCAATTTGGCTGACGAGTACGCTTACAACAAAAACGAAACCTACACAGGCCCGGAACCCGGTTCGCCCAATAACAGCATCTATGACGCTGACCAGCAGGTGGCGATGAGCAAAAAGTGGTACCGCTGGATGGACCTTTCCAATGTTTACGCTTTCGAGGGCGCCCGTTACAAAGATTTTGGTATCTATCGCCCGACTTATAATTCTAAGATGCGTAGTCTTGGCAGGCCCTTTGACGAGGTTAACGTCGAACAGATAATCTTCCAGATATATTCTTATGTTTCTCCGATAGATGACGCGACGAGCGAGTCGACATATCCGCTGCCTGACTATTCGGAATTTTATGTTGTTCCGGTCGAACCGGTGGGGCATTCGCTTGATGTTCAGTGGTCGATAGACGGTGTCGCTGTTCCCGGCGCGACGGGCGTGACGTTCAGGCCGGACAGTGTAATGGTTGCCGATGGGATCCATTCGTTGTCGGTTAAGGTCGTCGACAACACGAGTATGGTCCGCGATGAGACCAAGCGTGCATCGCTAATGAGTGAGACTCGAAGCTGGACCTTTGAAGTTGTTAACGAGGACCTTAGCGAAGATACATGGGTCAACTGGGTGGATTTCGCGTTGTTCGCGTCGCACTGGCTTGACAGTGATTGCGTGGATGTTCCCGCGTGCGGGGGAGCGGACTTTACCGGTGACGGCAGTGTCGGGATCGACGATCTGTGGAGCTTTGGCGATTCATGGCTGAAGTATTACGGTGCCCTTTTGGCCCGAGTCACATTCGATACCGATATGGTCGATTCAGTGGGCAATTATCCTGTGGTTCCTCAAAACGGTGCGGCAGTTACTAATGAGGGCGGCAACTTTGTTATCGGTTCCGGTTCGCTTGAGCTTGACGGCGTGGATGACTATGTTAGTGTTGACGACATCTGTTCCGTGATGGCTGGTAAGGATTTTACATTTACGGCGTGGGTGAAATCCAGAAGTGTCGATACTCAGCAGTTCATCGCGGGAATAAATACGGCGACGGGCGTTAACAGGTTTTTGATAGGTCACCAGGCAGGCAATACGAATCTTCAGTTCTATGATCTTGGCTGGAAGAATACCACCGCGTCCGTTTTTGACGGCGAGTGGCACTTTGTCGCTTATAGCCTTTCTGATTCCGGAGACAGGGTGAAAATTTACGCTGACGGGGAATTGGTTTACAATTTTTCGACCACGACTTCGGTTGAGGATGACGATCTGTTCTCGATCGGTCAGGAGTATGACGGCGGGCTTGCTGCGAGCGACTTTTTTGACGGTTTCATCGATGACGTTTGTGTGTATAAGCGAGTGTTGACGCTTGAGGAAATAGTTGAACTTGGGCAATAGTTGCTGATCCGGGCGACAACAGCCAAAAAAACCACGCAAATCTTCACACGGGACTGGTATCAGGCCAGTTGGCGGACACTTCGCATCTGGAACATTCTTTGTGTTTGGCAAAAAAGTATCACATTTGTTGCATAGACTTGTTTTATGTGTTATAAGCCGTGTTTGAATTACTCTAATCCTGGCAATGGGGAGTTTTTGGGGTATTTTGACATTTTTATAATTTTAGAACGGCTTATTTGATGGAAACGTTTGAATTAAACAGTGCGATCACCGATCTGAGGTCCCGGGTTGAAGAGCTTCGGGAGTGGCTTTGACTTACCGGGCAAGATAGCTCAGCGGACCGAGTGTGAAAATAAGATGGGGGTTCCGGGATTCTGGGACAATCCTGATGGTGCGAAAGCAGTAGTTTCGGAACTTAGTGCGGTTAAATCCATAATCGATCCGGCAGAGCAGGTTTATCGTGCGGTGAACGATCTTGCTGAGTTGTTTGAGATGGCTGCTGAAGAGGACGATGCTGAAACGCTTGAGTCGCTTGAAGCGGAGCTTGCGGTTCTTACCGAACAGTGCGACAAGATGGAAATTGCCGGAATGCTTAGCAGGCCCGACGATATGCGTGCTTGTTTTTTCAGCATACATGCCGGTGCCGGCGGGACGGAAAGCTGCGACTGGGCGCATATGCTGTTTCGCATGTACACACGATATTTCGAGCGGAACAAGTACAAATTCGAGGAACTTGATATAACGCCGGGCGAAGAGGCTGGGATACGCTCAATCACTTTGAAGATAACCGGGCCGTTCGCTTTCGGCAAACTATCATGTGAGACGGGGGTACACAGGCTGGTTCGGATAAGTCCGTTCGATTCTCAGAGCCGGCGGCATACGAGTTTCGCCGCTGTCGATGTCATCCCTGAGTATGATGATGTCGATATTGAAGTTAAGGATGAAGAACTTCGCCTCGACTTTTACCGGGCAAGCGGCGCTGGCGGTCAGCATGTCAACAAGACCAGTTCGGCGGTTCGAATAACACATTTGCCGACGAATATAGTTGTTCAATGTCAAAACGACCGCAGTCAGCACAAGAATAAGGCCGAGGCGATGAAGATGCTCAAGGCCAAGCTGTATATGCTCGAACAGCAGAAGCGTGATGACGAGCTTGCTAAACTTTACAGCAATAAAGGCGAGATCGCGTGGGGCAACCAGATACGCAGTTATGTGATGCAGCCTTATCAGATGGTCAAGGACCATCGGACGGATCATCAGGTGGGCAATGTTACGTCAGTGCTCGATGGTGATATAGAAGAATTTATCGAAAGCTACCTGAAATTCAGAAGCCGCAAAAAATAATTTAAGATGTAAGGTGATATTATGGCGAAAAAAATTATCTCTGTTACCGTTAAGACTAAATGTGCTGATATTATAACGACCAAAAGCGATCTTGTCGCAGTAGCTGTTTTTAGCGGCGAAGTTAAACCTGATCCTTTGTGCAGGCAGATCGACAAGAAGCTTGGCGGCGCGATCAGTAATCTTATGGAGATGGGCGATTTTAAAGCTAAGGCTCATACTACGGCGGTATTGTATACTGACGGCAAGATAGCTGCAAAGCGTGTTCTGCTTATCGGGATGGGTGAAAGGGCTAAGTCTTCCTCCGATAGTTTCCGTGACGCTGCCGCGATAGCCGCTGACAGGTCGGTCGGTTTGAAAGCGGCGACGGTTACGCTTGCGTTCCATGCTCAGATGCCGTCGGGAGTCGGCGAAGAAATTGCCGGACAGATACTTGCCGAAGGCATTCATTATGGAGCCTATCGTTTTGACGAGTTCAAGACGGACAAAGAAAACGGTCGGCTGGACAAACTGACCGCGGTGATAGTTGACGGCAAGGCGGGAAACGTCAAGGGATTGGCCAAAGGTGTTAAGGTCGGTGTGGTTACGGGTCAGGCTCAGATGTATGCCCGGACGATAGCTAACCAGCCCGGTAATGTTATCAATCCTGGGACGCTTGCGGCAGCAGCTAAGAAGATGGCTGCTGGAGTACCGGGGCTTAGCTGTAAGGTTTATGATGAAAAGCAGCTCAAGCAGATCAAAGCCGGCGGTATTCTTGCAGTTGGCGGCGGTTCGGCGACGGGTCCAAGGATGATCGTTTTGAAGTATAAAGCTAAATCCGCGAAGGCTCCGACGGTAGGGCTTGTTGGTAAGGCAGTGACGTTTGACTCCGGGGGAATAGACATCAAAGGTGCGGCGGGGATGGACGAGATGAAGTTCGACAAGAGCGGCGGTATCGCGGTTCTGGGCGCCATGCAGGCTATCGCAAAGCTTAAGCCTGCTGTTAATGTTTACGGTATTATTCCTTCGGCAGAGAACATGCCGGGGGGCAGGAGCTACAGGCCTGGCGACATTGTTACGACGATGAGCGGCAAGACTGTCGAGATACTAAACACCGATGCGGAAGGGCGGATGATACTGTGTGACGGCATCGATTACGCTGTGAAGAACAAGTGCGATACTATTATCGATATCGCTACTTTGACAGGATCGTGTGTTGTGGCGCTTGGCAAATATATGGCAGGTCTGATGAGTAACGACGATGGGCTGTTAAAAGATATGCAGGCTGCATCGAGCCGCAGCGGTGAGAAGGTGTGGCACCTGCCGTGCACGGACGATTATCTTGAGGATATGAAAAGCAAGGTTGCCGATCTTCGCAATGCCGGAACGACTCGTTGGGGCGGTGCGAGTATGGCGGCGGCATTTTTGCGGGAATTCGCGGCAGGCAGAAAATGGGCACATATCGATATGGCGGGCATGGAGATATTTGCCGGTCACAAAAATATCGGCTGTGACGGATCTCCCGGTTTTGGTGTAAGATTGCTGACCGACTACGTTATGAATGTCGCAAAATAATAGCAAAGGCTGCGTTGAGATCAGTCATTATTAAGGATATTGAGATGGGAAAAGACGGTGAAATGGATCTGGCAAGAATTGAAGCGGCAGTAAGTGAGATCATTCTTGCTGTCGGCGAGGACCCGAAACGCGAGGGGCTTTTGGGTACTCCCAAGCGTGTAGCAAGGATGTATGCTGAACTTTTGGGAGGAACTAACAGCGATCCGAAGGAGCATTTGCGTGTGTTCAGCGAGAACTACGACGAGATCGTTTTGCTTAAGGACATTCCGTTCTACAGCGTTTGCGAGCACCATATGATGCCGTTTATCGGTGTTGCCCATGTTGCTTATCTTCCTGACGGGCGTGTGCTTGGTATAAGCAAACTGGCTCGGATCGTGGATTCGTTTGCCAAGCGACTTCAGCTCCAGGAGAGGCTTACCGGTCAGGTCGCCGATTTTCTTATGGAGAACCTTCAGCCTCTGGGCGTGACGGTTGTTATCGAGGCTTCGCACAGTTGCATGACGATCCGCGGCGCGAAGAAGTCCGGCGCTACTATGGTTACTTCGGCTCTTAGGGGTATATTCAAGAAGGACTCCCGCAGCCGAAACGAAGTGCTTAGCCTGATAGATGTTTGATCGGATGTGTGTTTATGCATGAGCTGACACGACAGGTACGTTTTTCGATCAACCCGTTTTTGGATGCAAATGAAATGGGGCATAATTCTTATGCTTCAAAGCCATGCGGCGAGGGTTTGGCGATTTATTTCGCATTGTGGGTCGAACTTCAAAGTAAGCTCGAAGAGGCGACAGGTTTTGTAGTCAATGTTGTCGATATCGACAAGGCAGTCAGGGAGTTGGCAGTACCTTTGTTCCATGAGATCGTAAGCGAAAATTATCTGCAGCAAAAGCATGTCAGTATGGCCGGGCTGCATGATATTCTTAGACGTGTTTGGGCAACTCTTGACGGCAATGTCGGCAGGGCGAAGTTGACGGGACTTGTACTTGAGCTTAATCCATTTAAAAAACTTGGGATATCAGGGATAGATGATATGTTCAGTTATAGTGAAAAATTTGAGTTTGCCGCGACGCATAAGCTTTGGAACGATGATTATGATGAGGCGGGTAATTTTGAGATGTTCGGCAAGTGTGCCAGTGCCAACGGTCATGGTCATAACTATATTGTCGAGGTGACGATTGAGAAAAATACCGCTCCTGTTGAGTTTTCGATGGGTCGATTCGGTAAGATCGTAAATGAAGAATTGATAGAAAAACTGGATCACAAAAACCTGAACCTTGATGTGGATGTCTTTAAAGAATTAAATCCGACGATGGAGAATATCGCGGTATTTGCGTGGGACAGTCTGGATGGGAAATTTGGCGGCGGGCGGCTTGTATCTGTAACGGTCTGGGAGTCTGAGAAGACTTTCTGTACTTACCGGGGCAGCGGTGATTGAGAGGGGACAATTGGAGTTTTTGCAACTTTGCGAGATAAAAAACAGAAAAAAATGTAATCTCGATACGTAAAATTTCCGATATACTAATTTGAATGTACTAATTAGCGAGTGTGATATCTGCACCGGGGTTGTAATTTTAATTCAGGAAATTATCAATATGCGTGGTTCTGACAGGGATGAACTTAAAACTGAAAATGAGCGATTAAGAGCTGAGTTGTCGGAGCAGTCCGATAACAACATTGCTCTTGAGGGGCAATTCAGCCGTATTCGCGGTGAGTTTAATACAATATTTGACACTGTCAGTGCGCTTATCTGGTACCAGGGCAAGGACGGTCGGTTGCTTCGTGTGAATAAAGCTGCGGCTATGTCAGTGAATATGACGCCGCAGGAGATGGTGGGCAAAGATTATTATGAGCTGTTTGGGAATGATTCAGATCAGGCTCGCAGCAAGGATAATGAGGTTATCAGTTCCGGTAAGCCGATAATTGGTGATCTGAGCAGGTTCGAGAGCATCGATGGTCAGGTCAGGTATGCTATGGTCGACAGGTATCCCTATCGCGACGAAAAAGGCGAGATTGTCGGGCTGGTAGGTTTTGCTCAGGATGTTACAGAACGCAAGGCCGCCGACGATGCTCTCCGAGACGCCCAGGCAGAGCTTGAGCGTACAAACGAGCAATTATCCAAGTCACTTGCAAAGAGCGATTATCTGGCAAAGCAGGCAGTTTCCGCAAATAAGGCCAAGAGTCGGTTTGTCGCCGCGGTAAGTCATGACAGCCGTACAGCAATAAACGCGGTGCTTGGTTTTTCCGAACTTCTGTTAGAAGAGGATCTCGGCAAGGATCAGCTTGGTTATGTTAAAGTGATAAAGTCGGCAGCGGGAAGCATTCTCGAACTGACCAATGATATACTTGATCTGGCAAGTATGGAAGCCAATAAACTTGAGATCAAGACAGCCCGAGAGTCGCTGGGTTCCATTGTCAGTAAAGTCGTTGAGCTATTAACTCACAGTGCCTCCAACAAAGGTATTGAGTTCGATGTGCTTGCTGAAGGTGAAGTGCCGACACATATAGTTACCGATTCGATGCGGTTTAGACAGTGCCTTGTCAATCTCGTCTCAAACGCGATAAAGTTTACGGAATGCGGGCATGTTCATATAATCGTTTCGACTCGTATCGACAACGAAAAGCCCTTTATTTGTGTCAGTGTTGAAGATACGGGGATTGGAATACCGGCTGACATGCAGGAAGCGATATTTGAATCGTTCTCTCAGGGGGGGGCTGACACCAAAAGCAAATATGGCGGGACGGGGCTTGGGCTTACTATTACTTCTAAACTTGCCTCACTTTTGGGCGGACGAATTGAAGTTGCCAGTGAGCCTGGTCGTGGTTCGACTTTTACTATACTGCTGCCTGATCTTTGCGGAGTCGAAGACGGTCTGTTCGATCCGTCGCAGGTTATGGCTGCGCGTGTCCTTGAACGCAGTAAATATGCTGAAGGCGACAAATCGCCTATCTTGTCCGATTATGCTTATGTTGACCAGATGCACGATGCGATATATGCCCTTGCAGTTAAGCTTCCAAAAATATCAAAAAAGGTCATCAGTGCCCTTGGTAAAGGAGACCATGAGTTGGTCGGGAAGCTGTTGGATGTTCTTGTTGACGCGGGCGAAAATGCCGGTTATCCTGTGCTGGTCGAAAAGGTTGCGGAATTGCAGCATTATCATGAAGATTTTTGTGACAGCCACTGCATGAATATTGCCGAGCAGCTTGGAGATATCTGTGATCGAATAGCGGATGGTTGCCGGGTGGGGTCACATAATTGACGTGTGTCTTTTTCGTTGTCAATTTAAAATGAATTAAAGTGTTGTTAACGTTTAGGTTGTTGCAGCCGAACCCCCTGCAATGCAGGGGGCTAAATAGTGTGGAAGTTACTATTTTATAAAGATCGAATTTCATGAAAGCATTGATCACCGGCGGCGCCGGTTTTATTGGTTCACATCTTGCTGAGCGGCTGCTCGGAGACGGCTGGAAGGTTGTGGTTGTCGACGATCTGAGCACTGGCAGTATTGATAATATTTCATCCCTGGCAAATAACCCTGATTTTTCTTTCGTTCAGGCCGATATTTGTAAGCCGGGCGTTGTCGATTGCGCCGCAGCAGGCTGCGACCGAATATATCATCTTGCCGCAGCGGTAGGAGTACAGCTTATCGTCGATCAGCCGGTTCATACGATCAAGACCAATATCCGCGGAACGGAAGTGGTGCTTGATGTTGCCAGGCGGACAGGCGCAAAGGTTCTTATCGCGTCAACGAGCGAGGTTTACGGTAAGAGCGAGCAGGTCCCTTTCAGTGAGGATGACGATACGGTTCTGGGCAGTACCCGTTTTTCACGGTGGTCATACGCTTGCAGCAAGGCTATAGATGAGTTCCTGGCTTTTGCGTATCACGAACAGTACGGCGTTAAGGTTGTTATTGCCAGGTTATTCAATACTATCGGGCCGCGTCAGGTTGGTCAGTATGGTATGGTTGTTCCGCGTTTTGTTGAGAAGGCATTGCAAAATGAACCTATCAGCATTTACGGCACGGGTGAGCAGACACGGTGCTTTAACTTTGTTGGCGATACTGTCAATGCCATTATCGGGCTGATGGATGGAGAGGGTACCGAAGGGGCGGTCTACAATATCGGTTCCAATGAAGAGATCAGTATAAGCGATCTGGCTGATATGATAGTAAGCAAAACGAAAAGCAGCAGCGAAAAGGTGTTTATCTCGTATGAAGAGGCTTACGGCAAGGCTTTTGACGATATGATGAGACGTGTGCCTTCTCTTGAGAGGATCAATAAAGCTATCGGGTATAAGTCCGAGACAACGCTTAGCGGGACGCTGGATATTATTATTGATTCAGTTCAGGGGAAAAGGGAAGGAAAAGGTACCGGACACCTTTAATTATTCCCCCTTTAATTATTCCCCGGATGCCTTTAATTGTTCCCTGGGGAATTGTTATTATGCTTTCAGCGTTAGAGTTGCTTAGAGGTTTAACTGTAGACCAAGCCATGCTCCATAAATGAAGACGGGTATAAATCCGAAAATAGAGCATATAGGAATCATGAGTGCTTCTCCAATGCCTTCGTGAAAATAACTCAAACCAGTGGATATTGCAGCAGAAACAAGAATCCCAATCCATGATGCGGTAGCTGAAATAATTACAATTCCAATAATAGTTAAAAAACCAGGTATTGGGTCAATCTCATTTAAACCGATTTCAGGGGAACCCATGTTGATTATGTTTAGCAAAAATAGCAATGCTGTTCCCCCAATAATTAAAACTACAAGTGATTTGGGACTACCAAGGATAGAAGCTATGAAAAACAAAATGAACATTTTTGCAATTAAGGTAATTACAGTCATTGGCAATTTAAATATCAAAAGCCATGGTACAGCCCAAGAGGCGTCATTTCCATAGCCAAGAATTATTGGGAACAAGGAACTAACTAATAAAAAAGTCCCGAATACGACAAATAAAGGCTGCACAAACATCATTAACCAAAAGGATTTTGCCATCGCCGATTCTTCATTTTTAGCTAACATTACTGGGATAAGAGGAATCCAAGAAATAATCAAATATAAAATCCCCAGAACATATATTTCCCAATGCATAAAAACTTTAAGTCCATTAAAAACAGAACTCCAAAACATGAAATCCCCTTTCTATTCATCTGAAACTTCAGGAATATGGTTTTCTTAAAAGGATGAAATGAAAGCCAAGAACCTTTTCTGGTTTATCTTCTACAATTATCAATCTACATTACCATTTATTAATCCCAATTACTCAGTAACCATTAGCATTGTACGGTTTTGATTGTTGGATTACAATGGTTAATCGGATAAAAAGTAGTCGGCTTTGAATTGTTTCTACGGAATAGGTTCATTTTTTTCTCAAATAGGTGTTCAATTGTGGTGAAATCGGTTACAATTCCCGCCTGTATCATTTAATTAAGCAAAACTAAACAAACCAATATATTCGGAGATAAGTACAATGCAGGTTCCTTTGCTGGATTTGAAGGCACAATACGCTACTATAAAAGAAGAAGTACTTGCCGCTGTTTCGGAGGTTCTTGAGACGCAGTGGTGCATTGGCGGGCCAAATGTTGAAGAACTGGAAAAGCAGGTCGCTAAGATCAGCGGGTGTAAATACGCAGTCGGCGCATCCAGCGGTACTGACGCGATCCTGAATACTCTTATGAGTCTTGGGATCGGTGTCGGCGATGAGGTTATTACGACTCCTTTTACATTTTTCGCGACGGCGGGGTGTATCGCCAGGGTCGGGGCGAAACCTGTCTTTGTCGATATCGACCCTTTGACTTACAATATCGATCCTGCTCTTATCGAGCCAGCGATAACGGACAAAACGAAGGCTATCCTGCCTGTGCATCTTTACGGTCAGATGGCTGACATGGATCCGATCATGGCGATCGCGGGGACTTACGGCCTTGCGGTTATCGAGGATGCGTGCCAGTCGATAACGAGTACTTATAAGAAGCGCAAGGCTGGTAGTTTTGGGACAGCAGGTTGTTTCAGTTTCTTCCCGAGCAAGAATCTTGGGGGGATCGGTGACGGTGGGATGACAGTTACCAATGACGAAAAGCTTTACAATAAAATGATGTCCATGCGTAATCACGGCATGGAAGACGCGTATTATCATAAGAGCATCGGGGGCAACTTCAGGCTGGACCCGATACAGGCGGTGGCATTGCTGGTTAAGCTTCCTCATCTTAAGAGCTGGTCGAACGGTCGGCGTAAGAACGCGGCGTATTATACGAAAAAGTTTGCCAATGTCGAAAGAATCGTAACGCCGACGATCAGTGACGACTGTGTGAGCATATACAATCAGTATGTGATACGTGTTGGCAACCGTGACGGATTGCTCGGTCATCTTCGGGCTTCTAATATCGGCTGTGCGGTTTATTATCCCGTGCCGCTTCATTTGCAGGAATGTTTTGCCGATCTTGGTTACAGAGAAGGTGATCTACCTGTTTGTGAGCAGGCGGCAAAGGATGTGATAGCACTTCCTATATATCCCGAACTAACTGATGAAATGAAGGATCATGTCGCTAAGACGGTGATCGACTTTTTGGAATAAAACGGTTCTGACGATATTTGCGAAAGGGCGATATGTCATTACAAGCGATGGTCAGATTGGCCAGGCCGGGCAACTGGATAAAAAATATTGTTGTTCTTATGCCTGTTCTCTTTGGTTTGCAGATGGGCAACGCGGGAGCGTGGATAAGAGCTTCTGTCGCTGCTGCGGCGTTTTGTTTCGCGTCGGCATTTGCCTATATTCTTAATGACATCAGAGACGCCGAGGCTGACCGCACGCATCCGTCAAAAAAGAGCAGGCCCATTGCCGCCGGTCAGATCACCACTAAGACCGCTCTGGCTGAGGGTGTCGTTTTCCTTGTGCTGTCGCTGGCCGCGGCGGTTATGGTTTCAAAGCTGCTGCTGCTGATGGTCGCAGTTTATATCCTTTTGCAGTTGGTCTATACTTTCTTTCTCAAGCACAGGGTACTTGTCGACGTTATCTGTATCGCACTTGGATTTGTGCTTCGCGCGGCATCGGGTGCGGTTGCAATAACTGTTGCGATAAGTCCGTGGCTGTTTATCTGCATTTTTACGATATGCCTGTTTATGGGTTTTTGCAAGCGTTATAACGAGGTTGTTACTATCGGCGATATGACCGAGGCCGAGAATCATCGAAGGACGCTTATCGAGTACACTCCTGATCTTTTGACGCATCTTATAACTCTTTCGGCGGGGATCGCTGTTGTGGCATTTCTTTTTTATGGGCTTAGCGAAAGTACCGTAAAGAGCTTTGGGACCAACTTCTTTGTGTATACGCTGCCTGTGGTGGTTTACGCTGTATTTCGTTTCGCGATGCTTTCGATGAAAGGCGCGTATGCCGATCCTACGGATATTATTCTAAGGGACAAGCCTTTCCAGGCAACGGTGGTTTTGTGGGCGGTTATGGCGGTTGTGATAATCCTTTACGGTTCTAAAATAAGTGAATATTTACTCAACTTGTATTAATGTGCGATACCGATAAAATTGTGTTTAAAGAAAAATCAAACATTGCCGGAAGCTATCTGGTGGTTCTTGTTCTTGCCGTTGTGTTGTACGCTTTAACGTGTTCGAGAGGTCCTCTGTGGCAGGACAGCGGTATGATACAATACCGTGTTTGGCACAATGATATAACGGGCGGTTTGGGACTTGCTCTTTCGCATCCTCTTTTTTATATGCTGGCTATTGCCGCAAAGTACATTCCTTATATAGGTTTAGCCGCGGCTGTCAGTCTGGTATCGGTATTGGGAGGGGCGATAACAGTTGCCAATGTCTTTCTGCTGGTTCGTCTTTCGGTTAATCGGTTGTTCCCTGCGATTATCGCCGCGGTGTCTATATCGATTTCATGGACGTTTTGGCAGCATGCGGTGATGTCTGAGACTTATACACTTTATACGGCTTTTTTCACGGCTGAGCTTTTGCTGCTGTTTCAATATTTCAGGACGGGGCGGAAATCTTATCTGTATTTGCTTGCTCTTGCCAACGGTCTTGCGATAGCGGTTCATATGCTCGCTTCGCTAGCGATGTTCATTTATTTTTGCCTGCTTGTCGTTCTGGCTGTCCGGCGTAAGGTATCTTTTTCTGACATTGGATTGATGGTGCTGTTGTGGGTTGCCGGCGCCTTGCCGTATGAATATATAATCGTCAAAGAGATGCTTTCCAGCGGTGACATTGCCGCGACAATATCTTCGGCGATGTTCGGAAACAAATGGAGCGATAACGCATTAAACGTTTCGCTATCGGCGCGGATCGTATTTGAGAACTTTGCTTTTCTGGGGTACAGTTTCCCTACAGTAAATATTTTGTTGATGTTTGTGGGGATTTCGACGGTTTACAAGGTGCTAGCAGATAAACAGGCGGCAACGGTACTTCTTGCGATATATGCTTTGTTTTTCGTGTTCGCGTTTCGTTATACCGTTCCTGACCGGTATGCCTTCTTCATACCTTTCTATTGTATAAGTGCAATATTCATCGGTTTCGGGGCGCATGTTTTTCTCGCAAAGTATTCAAAGAAGGCGGTATTTTTCTCGATGGCTGCGATGTGCCTTATGCCGGTCGCCGTATATGCTGTTACGCCTGCATTGCTGGAAGATGCGGGTATTAACCTTGGGATGAGACGGGAAATTCCTTTCAGAAACAATTATACTTATCTTCTGACTCCCTGGAAATGCAATGATAAAAGCGAAGAACTATTCGCAGGGTCGGCACTTAACGATCTGGCTGAGGATTCGGTAATTATCGCTGACGGTACGGTGGTGTATGCGCTTTGGTATGCTCAGGTGATAAAGGGCATCTACCCTGATGTTACGATATGTTCGGATCACGGAAGTTACAGTACTAATATCCCGGATAACGCACGGCTTGATGAGTTGACATCTAAGGGCAGGTTGTATGTTGTTTCCGATGTCAAGTATTATTGCCCTGCATATCTGTACGACAATTTCGATTTTATTGTCGAAGGTGTGCTGTATAAGGTTATCGCCAGGCCGGAAATTTCCGATAATTAGTAGTTAGGAGCTAGTTGATAAGGTTCAGGACATCGTAGACCCTCGCAGGGTCCAGGACATCGTGAACTATACGATAATTTATATAGTTATAATAGGTTCTTTTTACGCGAAAGGACCTATCTTGAAAAGTGAAGAAAGAGTCAGGATTCTGG
>DAOWHR010000277.1 GCA_030641315.1 Anaerohalosphaeraceae bacterium
CCCCGCCGACAATGGTAATACATGCCAAAAGACGCTTGATACGTTCGGCTGTCTTAAAATACTGAAGCGTCACAAAAAAGATCGCCGCAACCGACAAAATCAGGCGAAGTCCGTGTCGGGTAGAGTTTGCATAAAAAGTAATCTGCATCTTATCGTTGGTTGACGATCTCTCGTTTGTCGTTTCTGTTGGATTTGGCAGCTTGCTTAGCAGTTCGGTTTTTGTCTGGTATGTATTTGGTGAAATGGTTCTGAGTACACTTGCAGGTAATGGAAGCAACTGAAAGACCGGAACCAGTACAAAAACAGCTACCGGGATAAGTGCCCATGACAAAACGGGCCTTGAGCGGGCAACATAGAACCTTACCGCCGTCAAAAGCATTAATACTGCAGCAGCGATGATCACGATAAGCTCTGACCAGGCGTGGACCACACCGAATGCAAAGGGCATAAACACCAGCAAGGCGTAGAAGACCGCTTCAAGGGCGATATCGAGTTTCTCGATCAATGCTGAATGTTGCATGCCGGATATTGAGTTATTCATAAAGTTTGATCCCACTGATCATCTTATCTTGTTAATTTATGATCTCAGCTGAAAAAAGTATTTGCGGTACTGCTGAAGGTTTGATCGGGAGTGATCAAAGGTTCTGAGTTAAGGATACACCGCGGATTTTGGCAACACAAGATATCTGCCAGCTCGACGCCCATGTTGTGCTGTATCATTTCATAGGCCCTTGTCATCTGCGGATTCCTGTAATCCGTATCGTGGGCATCGGAAGCAACCACCGCAACATTGCCATCCCTTAAAAAATGCCACGCTACAGCCTGAACCGAACTGCCAAAAGTACCAACCAGGCTCGATGCAGTTACCTGGAAGTATGCGCCTGCCTCGGATAATACATCCGGTGATTTCGAGCTGTTGATATAATAAGGATAACGTTCCACATGGGCGATTATCGGGATTATCTCTCTGCTAAGCAGACGACCGATCAGAGGTGTGATATCAAGTGCGATCTCCGGCAGCAGTTCCAGCAGAAGGTACTTACTGCCGGCCAGTGTCAGTATTTTTTCTTCATCGAGAAGTGATTCGATCCTCTCATCCAGCCGAACTTCTGCGCCGGCGTGGACGGTAAGAGCGACGCTGCTGTCTTTAAGCTTTTGGTTAAGCTCGTCAACCTTCTGTCGGATCGGCTGGCAGGACTCGTTACCGAAGCGGCCAAGCTGATGCGGGGTAGCGATAACATCTGTAATGCCATCAGAAACCATCGCACAGCACAGAGCCTCGGATTCGACCCAGTCTTTCGGTCCATCGTCTATGTCAGGCAGGATATGTGCATGAATATCGATCATATTTTAACTTCCCCGCTTTCAGATATCTTCGACCGTCCGCCGCTCTTTCCATAGTAGGAACCGTAGTATCCATGCCCGGAATAATAACCGTATCTTCCATCCTGTTTTGAGACATCGTTGACCACCACGCCTAAAAGACCGGCATTGACCGACAGCAACCCGTCTCGTGCCTGCTGTGAGGCCCTGCGTGTGGATTTGTTGGCCCTGACAACAAGGAGGGTGATATCTGTCTGAGCGCCAATAATACGTGAATCGGTAACCGGCATAACCGGCGGTGAATCGATGATCACACGGTCAAAGTCATTTCTAAACTGCTTTAGCATCCGTGCAAAGGCCTCACTGTTAAGCATCTCGGATGGATTTACGATCTCAGGACCGGCTGGAAGCACGGTCAGGTTTTTAACATCGGTTGACTGCAGGCAGTCGGCCAGTTCTGCCCGGCCTGCAAGTACTGCTGAAAGGCCCATTTCAACATCGAGGCCGAAAATATTGTGCTGCATCGGTTTTCTAAAGTCAGCATCTATGATCAGGGTTCTCTGATCGCTCTGGGCCATCGAGATTGCCATGTTTGAGACCAGTGTGGTCTTACCCTCGCCGGGTGCCGGAGAGGTAACCAGCATAGTTTTGGCCCCGCCATCGGGGACGCCGAAGAACACCGCGGTTCGTATGGACCGGTATGCCTCGGAGATCGGGGAGGCTGACTTTTTGAATACGATCATTCCGCGATCAGAGATACCGGCACGTTTGTCCATCGAAGGAACCGTACCCAGGACCGGAACGTTTAGTATCGAAGATATCTCATCGGCCGAACGCAGCCGCGTATCCATCCAGTCACGAACCAAAGCAAGACCACCGCCAACCATAAAACCAAGCACAAGTGACATGGCAAGTATGCGTGCCTTTTGAGGCTTGGAGGGCAACACGGCAGGACGGGCGTATTCCAGGATACTGATATTCAATGCGCCGGTGTCTTCTGTAACATTGATCTCTTTTATACGGTCATCTAGTATCTCGATCAGGTTTTCAGCCCTGTCGGCATCGGATCTGAAGATCACGAACTCGGTAAGCTTTTCATTGAGGTCCATCGCCTCATCACGCTGTTTTTCAAAATAAGCACGGATCTGGTCTTCATTCTCTTTGGCCATCAGGTAATCCTGATTAGCGACTGCGACCTGAGCTGTGGCAAAGTTTTTTTCAAATTCAGTGATCTGGTCTCTAAGTGTATTAATCTTATTCTTTAACGCCATAACCAGTGGATGATCATCGGTAAAATCTTTACACTTTTCAGCGAACTCCAGCTCGGCCTGATCCAGTTGAAGTTTCTTGCGCTCGGACTCCTGGCTGCCGAAGGCATAATAACCGGTTCGCTGGGCATCTATATACTGCTTTAGCCGCGATGGATCATCGACCATCAACTTTATCGTCTCAAAGATGGATTTTGCCTGAACCGTTCGGATCTCGGCAGAGGTCAATGATTCCGAGAGCATTGCAAGCCGCTCGATAACGATATTGCCCTGTCGGCTTTCAAACGTAAGCGCCGGGTTGTCCTTTTGGAACTGAAGCATTTTATCACGTTTTGTGTTAAGCTCTGTTTCGGCCTTTGTCTTTTCACGCTTGAGGATATTGAGGACCTCGGTGGATGTGGTTTTTTTTCGGGTGGAGTGATAGGTGATATACGAATCAACGATGGCATTGATCAACATCGACGCCTCTGCCGGGTATGCTGAATCAAACTCCACTGAGATAATATCATCCTTTTTACCGACCGAGACATTCAACTTCTTTTTGAGAAAGGCCAAAGGATTGTCCACATCAGCAAAGCTCATCATCTGGCGGATGCCCTGTTGGTCCAGTGTCTCCGAAATGATCGGGGTAGACTTCATAAGCTCAGCCTGCGTGTAAAGATAGTTCTTTGACTGGGTCATGACACCCTGAAAATCCTCGATGATCCTGGGGCCGGTCTGTTCAACATAGATCCTTGATGAGCTGGTAAAGATCGGCGTCGCTTTCATGACATAGACAAAACCGAAAGTAAGCGTTAGCAGAACGCTTAGCAGAACGATCCATCGACCTCGCCAGATGACTGCGAACAGACTGTCCTGAACCAGGTCAGATTCTTGGCCGGATTCTGAAACTTCCAGTTCATTTTGCTGATTAGATGTAATCATTAGAGTTTACTCCATTTTCAGGTATTTTAGGTTAAAGCGGTTGTATCAGGACTGTGAAGTGGTCCGGGCGGACTCCGTCCCCGTCGGTTGCGCCCGATCTTTAAATGTCGCTTAATCCTCGGCGATTTAAAAATATTTCTGTGCTGAAATTTTCCGGCCTGTTGGTCAAAGACAATCCAGCATTAAATAATCTGCTTAAAAATCAAATGACACGAAAAGAGACATTGTGCTAGTTGCCGCTTCTAAGATCACTACCATCATAGTAGAGGTAGTTCATCGATGCTGCAGCCCCGACACGGAATGCAAATACTTCTGCGATCATCAGGTTCATCTTTGTCCTCGGGGTCTGTTCGATAGCAACCACATCGCCAGGCTTGATCGTCAGTGCTGCAGCGGAGGTTGGGATCGAATCTTTCATAGCAAAAGTCGCATCGATGACCGAGCCATCGGCCTTTTGTCGGTAGACACGGACATAACGCGGGTTTGCGATCTCATCAACTCCGCCGGCAAACGAGATGGCCTGGAGGAGGTTGTATTTTACGTTGTTGGGATACTGAAAAACTCCGGGCCTCTCGACCAGCCCGATCACGGTAAAGACCTGCGGGTCCAGCGGCTCTATAACGACTGAAGCACCTTGGGCAAGTGAGATATCTGCAAACGGGATATTCATGCCCTTAACCGGCAGAAGAAGCGGATGATTCAAAGGACGGATGCCGGTATTTTCTATGTTAAGAGCTGTTTGGGGGCTTGTCTTGTCAGAACATGCGCCTGGCTGGATGATCTCTGCCAGCTCACACAGTCGGCTTGTAATGTAACCTTTTGGGACATCGGGATGTGCCAACGTGATGCGGGTTACGACTTCTGACCGCTGGTCGCTGTCAGTAACATCGATCTGTTCGGCATACAGAAGCTTTTCGCCATCTTTGACATTAACGATGCCAACCCCGGACGGTTCAACCTGCTGGAATGAAAGATGTATCCTGGATTCTGCAATCTTTGGATCTGAAGCAGTATTTGGCTGTTGAGCGTTTCTGAGTTTTTCCTGACGGATCCAGTCACTCTGATCACCCGGCTGATTGACATGTATGACCGCTGCACCGTTTTCGACTATACCACCTGCGGCCATGATAGCTGACACCAGGGTCATTTTGTGCAGGGCAAGTTCATAGATACCAGGTGCAGCTACCGCTCCTGTTACTGAGACCTGTGCGGTCTTTTGCTCTGAAACACGAACAACGATCGACGGTTTTTTGCTGGTATATTTGGGGTAATAGGCAGCGACAATGGCCGCCTCAAGTTGGGAAAGTGTTTTGCCAAGTGCATCGATACCCTCGACTATCGGCAGGCTGACCTTACCTTCATCATCAACGCGGGTAAGATGTGACTGACTAAGCAGGCCGCCAGAAGTGATCCCGGTCGATAACTGGATCAGGTTTGATGGCAGGAGAACTTCCAGCAGATCGTCACGGCTGATCCTGTAGTCCTTGATCCGACCCTGGCAAGCCATCAGAAGATCAAGATCGATCTCCGGCATGATGGGGCCTGCGGACTGAAACTGGGCCAATTCCTGTTCGGTGGGCAGCTGAACATTATCACCGCAGCCTGATAGCAACACACAGCAAACTGTGACACAAAAAGTAATAAAACCATATTGGCGCAATGCACCACGACTTTGGCTTTTAGCGAAGTTCACTTGTTTTTTCTCCTCCGCTTTTAGGGGGCTATCCACTTCCCACCACAAAACGGCATATCAGATTAATCAATATTTAATTGTATTCATCCCTGAGTACAAGACTTCTTCATCTCTACGAAATTCTGCACTATTTTTGAACAGAACTTTTTTTATATAGATGGAACACACGGGCTTCTGAAGGTTGGACGATAAGGGATCCATATCTTCAGAGGAGGTGTAACAGCGGTCGTAGAGGAACCAGCTGAAGGTGCGAAATTCGACGACAATGGAGCCGCTGCCGACCCGGTTCGCAATGAAATGCCAGGCCCGAACGAATTCTCTGAAAAAGTAGCCGAAGTAACTGTCAGGTTAAATGGATCCAGGTAGTCCATAGTCCCCAAACCTACTTCATCCTTTTCGGCCGCTGCCAGTTGACTTGTGGCAAAACCGGCCACCGCACAAAAGATCAGACCACCGATCAGGAGAGTCCACTTATTTTGCTTTTTATTTCCTATAAAACTTTTCATTTTGAATATCTCCCCAACTGAGAGTTAGTATTTATGTTAATTCTAACGTGATAAGAGCCAACCCTCTGCCAACTGTGCATAGTCAAAAAGGTTTACTTTGTGGTCATGATTCAAGTCAGCGACACTGCAGTTGCACCCTGAAAGTTGAAGCCAGTTGTTTGCCATAAATGCCAGATCATCCATATCAACCATATCATCCAGGTTGATATCACCAGGAAGATGTGCTGCAGAAAGGTATTGCAGGTACTCACCGGCATAGTGATAGAACGTGGCATTATCACCGATACCAGGAACCTCGATCGCGTCGTACCATACATGCCCATATTGATCCACTGGCTGCATGTTGACTGCCCAGGCACTATCAATAATACTTCGGAAATCATAACTCGAACCGTTATCAGCTGCATCTAAGCCCATGACTGCAAATACGTTTGTTTCGGTCCAACCTGACCAATCCAAAGATGGCGGATCATAAACCGAATAGAAATGTTTACCATGTGTCAGATAGGTACTTGGCACCTGGTAGCTGGCCAAAAGATCTGGCAGCTGTTCAAGCTCGGTAGCCGCCCCACCGGGAAATCCACTCCATGTGGACGAACCGACATAGACAGCTGTCGAATCCAGGTCGCCGGTCAAGGCAAGTGCCCATGTAGCAGCACCAAGTGCAAAGACCTGTTCACCGCTGTCGACATTTGAAGCTTCCAGCATGTCGATCAGTCTGGCACGCCAGATTGCCTTATCAGGGGTATCGATATAGTAAGCCGCTACAGTGTAGTGAGCAACCTCGAAAGTAGCAAATACCGGAGACAACCAATTTTCGATCATCGCGATATAAAGTTCTGTTCCAGCAAGGTTGCCATAAAGCGGATCCGGATCCTGCGACTCGATACAGGCGTAAAAATCCTCAAGAGCTGTGCGCCACTGATTATCTGAAGGATCGCAGTTGATCTGACTAAGCTTTACGAACGCATGGGCCTCATCATAGTATAGATTGCAGCCGGGAGCATTGTTCCATATCCACTGTCCGGCAGCCTCTGCAGCACTTTTATAATCCGGGTCACAGGTCATCCAGTAGGCATCTGCCAAACCAGCGGCCATTGTACCGGTAAATCCCCCCGAAAGCACACCCCCTTTAGCAGGCCAGGCTCCGTTGGGAAGCTGTTCATCAACCAATCGGTCAGCCACACGTCGGACAGCTTGTTTGGTCGACCCAGGTGCATTGGGGTTGGTCCCGGCAAAAACGCCAGCGCCCAGAAACGCAAATAGCGCCACCACAAATACACTTAATCTTATTCTTTTAGGAAACATCAATCTCCCCTTTCAATAAAAAAACTCATTGAGTTTAGCATCCTGATAATGCGGAATCAAATTACCTTAAAACTCTCTGCAACTTGAAAAGATATGAAGTGATCCATCACCAACTGCCATCTTTTCATACCACAACATTATCCAACAATACACACCATCCAGATATCGTCAATCGTGGCAACTACGGGATTATTGAATTAATCTCATTATCACGCCATCCATTTCCAGTAAAAACAGCTCACTGACTATTTTCACTATGAACCACCCTGCCAAAGAACAAAAACTGCACCGTATTAATATCAAGTGATTTGAAAACACCAACCTCACTTGAATCCAGATGCGATCGAACCGAATGTCAATATAGCCGAATTCAAAATCTTTACAATCGTGGCTACTACGGGATTTGACATAATAAGCGTAATGGTAATTTCCATGCACAAAATTTGACCGGCCTGCACTGTCAGAATTGTGTGATCTTTCAATAACATTGAAGTTTTTGTCCGAAAAAAATATGTGAAAATAAGAAAAGTTGTTTGGACATAAGATCACCAACATAAAGCTGTTATAAAATCCTGCCACACTGTTTGTTTCTCATTTGAGTGCCAGGATTTGACTTCAATTGTTGATTTAGGTAATATATCTAGTAAGTTGAACTTCTTAAAACGAATTTCATCAAAATCGTGTTTTGGTACTTTTATTGGGGATGGAAAAATGAAAAGATTAGCGGTAGTTTTAGCAGTATGTGCAATTGCAGCAAGTTCAATTGCAGGCGTAAATACAGATATTAATTTTTCAACAGACCAAGGCGGCAGCTGGCAGTACGATGGGGTGGGCACTTTCTCATTCGTTCAGCCTGTGGGGATCGATGATATCCAGTGCTGCATAAATGACCAGTTGGTTGGTCAGTTTGTCCACATCCCCAACTTTACACTGTCAAGTCCGGTAATAGCCGGTGGAATGGTAGAAGCGGGTATCTCACCAGATACCCTGATCGCTATCAAAGACGCTGGCGGCAATGTGCTCCTGGAAGGTACCCTGGGAAATGGTGACTTTATTGCGTTTAACACCATTTCTGGAGCATATTCAGAGTTTCTGACAGACATTATTGTCACTTATGTTTCCAATACTATTGGTTCGGATATGCTCGATACCATCAGCATAGGAACTGAGCTGGACTTTAATATTACTCTCCAGCATCGGACCAATTTCGCTGATATCATTGGACAGGAGATTGAAACAGGCGGAACTCTCAGCGGTTCAATGTCGGTTGTACCTGAGCCTGCTACAATGCTTATTCTTGGCTTAGGCGGTTTGATGTTAAGAAGACGAAGATAATCATCTCCTTAAATAGAAACGGCTGCATGGTCTGTGACCTCGCAGCCTTTTTTTGTGCATACCACGGCATTTACACTATATATTTGTTGTTGACTTTCTCGTTCATTAGTTTGTTTATCAGATTATATCGTTTGATCACAGATTTTGATATTGCCGGCAATATCCTTACTCACCTTCTATAGGCTTGCAAAATAGCAGAAAACAGATAACTCAATGGAAAAACTGCATAGTACCAGTAACTGCTGCAATATCGAGGAACTTCAAGATTAAGATATAGTGGTATGATCGAAATAACACTGAAACCTTGATAGTCAGATCCCAAAGGGATAGAAAAGATCGCAAAAAGACAGATGCCGATTGAAATCAATAGTTTACTATCAACTATACAGCACCACGTAATTAACAGGATCCCAATGATGCCGTATTCTATCGGGACCAAATAGCAGAGCACTCCGACAAAGGCCAATCGCTTAAAACAAAGTTTAGAACCCAGCCACCCTCCAAGAAGCAGTACAAAGACAACATTAAACCGCA
>DAOWHR010000280.1 GCA_030641315.1 Anaerohalosphaeraceae bacterium
ATGTGCGGCAACGGCATCCGGTGCGTGGCGAAGTATACTTTCGATCATGGACTCGCAAAGTGCGACGGGGATTTCTCTGTGCCGGGTTTGGGGACGTTTGACAAGTCGCTGCGTGTTGAGACGAGACGCGGGATATTGACGCTTGGGCTTTCGATCGGTCAGGACGGCAAGGTTGACAAGGTCTGTGTGAATATGGGGTTGCCGATCCTAAACGGGCTGGATATTCCGGTGGCTATCGACCATGAGCGTGTGGTCGATGAGCCTGTTACTGTTTGCGATGTCGAAATGTTTATGACGTGCGTTTCGATGGGTAACCCTCATGCGGTGTTTTTCTGCGATGAAAGCGTTTCCGAAGTCGGGCTGGAAAGGTTTGGCCCTGTGATCGAAAACCATGAACTGTTCCCGGAACGTGTGAATGTTCATTTTGTCGAGGTGCTCGGGCCTAACGAACTAACAATGCGGACATGGGAACGCGGCAGCGGGATGACTATGGCATGCGGGACGGGGGCATGTGCGTGTGCTGTTGCAGGTGTGCTTAGCGGCAGATGCGAAAGACAGGTGCTGGCTCATTTGCCGGGCGGCGATCTTGAACTTGACTGGTGCGAAGAAGACGGATGCGTGTATATGACCGGGCCTGCGGTCGAGGTATTCAGCGGGCAGTTGTAAAATCATATGAATTTTGCAGCAAGTTAAGTGGCAGATATAAATATAGCTACCTGATTTGAGAATATGGCAGAAACCGTCCCAAATGCGTGTCTGGGACGGCTATAATAGAAGATTAAACGAATGTCCAAATTATCCTGGACAGCAGTGAAAGGGGATTGATCATGAACAGGCGCAATTTTCTGAGACTCTCTGCTGCATCTCTGGGCGCATCTGTGCTGACCGGTTGTGCAAGCCTCTCGTTTAAAGCGAGTGGTAAAAGCAAGCCCAATATAATCATTATCAATGCCGACGACCTCGGTTACGGCGATCTTGGCTGCTATGGAGCCACAAAAGTTAAAACCCCTAACATTGACTCTCTGGCTAAACAGGGTCGCATATTTACCGATGCTCATTCTGCATCGGCGGTCTGCTCACCATCGCGATATGGCCTGCTGACCGGGCAGTATCCTTTGCGACGAAATCTTTGGGGACCTATCGGCACGTCGCAGCCTTTGGCGATTGATACCAAACTTCTGACGCTTGGAGGCCTGATGCAAGATGCCGGTTACGATACAGCTTGTATCGGTAAATGGCACCTGGGATTTGGAAAAGAGAAAACAAACTGGAACGGCGATCTGAAACCAGGTCCGCTTGAGTTGGGATTTGACTACTACTTCGGGTTGCCGATGGTTAACAGCGGACCTCCTTTTGTTTACGTTGAGAACCACCGGGTGGTTGGGCTGGATCCGGCGGACCCGTTTGTAGAGGGTAAGGAATCAGTGACCCAGAAGTGGCCTGCTAAAGGCGGTTACAAGAGGATCGGCGGAGCAAGAAAAGCCCATGAACTGTATAAGGATGAAGAAGTCGGCACCACGTTTAAGGATAAGGCGATAGAATGGATGGAACAAAGGTCAGGTACGAAACCGAAAAAGCCTTTCTTCCTGTATATGGCCACAAGTAATATTCATCATCCTTTTACCCCTGCCCCGCAATTCAAAGGGACAAGTAAGTGCGGTCTGTATGGTGACTTTATTCATGAACTGGACTGGATGGTCGGTGAGATTCTTACTGCTGTCGAGAAAATGGATCAAACTGATAATACCCTGATCATCTTTACCAGCGACAATGGGGGAATGCTCAACCACGGCGGCCAGGATGCCTGGCGTGCGGGACACAGGCTTAACGGTAATCTTCTTGGTTTCAAGTTTGGTGTTTGGGAGGGAGGACACCGAATTCCACTAATAGCAAAATGGCCGGGGAAAATCCCGGCAAATAGTAAGTCCGGTCATTTATTGAGCCATATCGATTTGATGGCGACCTTTGCGGCGATTGTCAATCGGCCATTGAAAAATGGTGAAGGAATTGACAGCATCAACCAGCTTGAAACGCTGACCGGGACGCCAGGCAGCCCTGTTCGCGAGCAGCTTGTCTTAAGTCCAAACAGCCCGAGCCATCTGGCCATTCGTAAAGGCAAGTGGGTATATATTCCTGCTCAAAATGAAGGTGGATTCAAGGGTGAAAAAGTTGGCGACCATATATTGGGAGGCGCCGCTGCATTTTTATACACCAGCCGGGTAAAAAGCGAGGTCGTTGACGTCAAAATTCGGAAGGATGCCCCTCCGGCGCAGTTGTATGATCTGAAGAAGGATCCTTACCAGACAACGAACGTCTTTGCAGAGTATTCAGATGTGGTCAAGGAACTTGACGCTATAGTGAAAGACTACCGCAAGGAAATCGGCCCCTACAAAAGAACTGGCTGGATTAATTAGTTTGCAAGATGATAAGCAATAACCCAAAACTTTAATCTTTACAAAGCACTGGCACGAAAATGCTCATGCGTAGGCATGTTGATTATCAACTTAGATTGATTTGGGCATTACTCATTAAATTCAAAAGGCAGAGCATAAACGCCCTGCCTTTTTTTTAGCTATCAACTTCTATATTTTTCTATACGGTGATTATGCCGAGGGGTTTGCTTGTTTTGTATGCTCCCCTTGTGAAGTCGGGGAAGTCGATCGAGGTGCTTCTGTCGGCTACTGACATTTCGCTTAGCGGGCCAACGGCGGACCAGCTTGCGGCATCGTATACGTCCTGGTCCAGCGGAAGCCCGTTACGCAGGCAATAGATCATTCTCCAGTTCATGATGAAGTCCATGCCGCCGTGGCCGCCTGCTTTTTTGGCAATTTCGCCCATGCTTTTCCATAGCGGATGGTCGAAATCCTTTTGACATTGCTGCCAGTCCTGCCAGTTGTGAGTGCCGCCTCGCCCTTCGATGGTGACACGGTTTGGATAACCGCATAGTGTACCCTTGGTGCCCTGGATAAGGTTTATCCTGCTGTACGGACGCGGGCTGGTTGTGTCGTGCTGAACCATTACGGATCTGCCTAAGGCTGTTTTGATGAGCGTTGTGTTCATGTCACCGCAGATATATTTGGCTTGATTTCTCATGTGGTCAGGCGGGAATTTTTTCTTTGCAAATGCCGCCCTTCCGAGTGCTGGCGAACTCATCGAGGTTAGATAGTCGAAGCGGTCGCCGCGGTTGATGTTCATGTATTGCGAGATTGGTCCGAGACCGTGAGTCGGGTATAGGTTGCCGTTTCTGGTGATATGATGGAGAGTTCGCCATGAACCTGTTCCGCGTTTGATCGAGTTCATCTGGCCGCGGAGGTCGTGGATGTATGCGCATTCGCCGTGGAGCAGATCGCCAAAGATACCAAGCCTTGCCATGTTAAGAGCCATCAGTTCTTCACGTCCGTAACAGACGTTTTCCATCATCATGCAATGCTTCTGTGTTTTCTCCGAAGTGTCGACGAGCTGCCAACACTGTTCCAGTGTGACGGCTGCGGGGACCTCCATGAAGGCATGTTTGCCTGCGTTCATCGCATCGACGGCCATGGGTGTGTGCCATCTCCAAGGGGTGAAGATCATTACAGCATCAATGTCGCTTCGCTCGAGCATACGCCTGTAGTCGAAGTCGCCGTTTGTGTAGATGTCCGGTTTTTCAAAGCCTGCATCGACGCATCGTTTTTGTGCAGCCAGTGCGGCCGGTGCGTGGTTGTCTGCGATCGCTTTTATTTGGGTACCTTCGATTTTCAGGTAGTGGCCCAGATGCCCCCTGCCTCGACCGCCGACACCTATGATGCCGATTCGGACCACATCAAGAGGGTCAACGGCTAAGCCAGCCACACTGCGATTTATTGACGGGCGTGCGGATATCTTTCTGCCTGAATTACAACCTACGACCATACCAGCGCCAATACCTGCCGCTGCGGTGATCATAAAGTTACGTCGGTTCATGCCTTCTGTCATGTTCACTACTCCTTAAAATATGTTGAGTGTTGTTACTGTAATTATGTTATGAAATCGTGAAAACTGAGTTGTCTATCACCTGTCCGCAGTATATGCAGGCCGGGTGTCTTGGTGATACCGTTCTGTTGCAGTTTGGGCAGTTTGTCGGTTTTCGCTTGTTCTTGCCATCAAGCACCCCGTCTCGCATGTCTATCTCGTATAGCTTGCTGTGCAGGTCATCGAGTTTATAGCCGTGCTCGTCGCGGAGAATTTCCCAGAGTGCCTCGCAGATCATGAGTGTCTTAGCCAGGTTCGCTTCAAGTTCTTTAAGATGGCGGCCAACTGACTTTGCCTGGCTTGATGCCCTTGATGCTTCCTGTGCCGCATGAGAAGCGGCAATACCTTCGGATACGTGGCCATGGCCGTACATTGAAAATGTTCCCATTGTTATCCCTTTCAACAGGTTTCGAGATTATACTTATCCTGTGTATTTTGGGGGAAATTGCCCAAAAGAGCAAGAGTCTTTTTTGATCTGCCAAAAATAAGGTTGGGATCGCAGCAGATGAGGGAGCAGATTATTTCACAGATATACCGGAATCTCTGAGTTGTCCAGCGTTAATTAAGTTCATCGACAACCTCACCTTCACCCATTGTCTTTTGGTTTTGAGCTTCTTTGAATTCTTCCGGGTGCAATTCTTTATACTTGAGAACATACTTATATTTCCATGATGATGGAGTATATAAATAACGGGACAAATGTACTGACATCATTTCCTTATTCCCCTCTAAATATCCAGAAGTCAATACATTACGAATAAGTTCATCATTGGGAGTGATCCATTCATCTGTCCAAACATGAAGAATAACTCCAAATTCATTTTTTTCATTAATGACCCACCCGTTTGGATTTAATGTCCAGTCTTCTTTAAGGCTCTCTTGAAAATCTCTGGTCTCTTCAACATCTAATTCATATTTTCCTGTTCCTGAATTTTCCTTTGTGTATACCCCCATATCTTCCCTTTTCCATTCAATCTTGACACACCCTTGTGCCTTAAGATCATTATGCAGTTGCTCGATTGTTTTTTCAGCCGGATATTCTTCAACTATATTGCACCACAGGGAATAACGGCCCTGAACATATTCGGCGATTTCAGGTCTGGCGGTTTCCGGACTTTCGTATTTTACATCTGTGGCATTTTCTGGAGAATTAATTATCCCAGGAAAATTATCAGGCCGATAAGTTACTCCATTCTCATATATTTTCTTCTTGCAGCCATTGATATATACCAATGTTACACATAGAACTGCAATTATTGATATCTTCAGTCTCATGTTGGTCATTTGATCGACTCCTAGTTATTGCTTAATACGGCCTTGATAATAGACGTTTCAAGTGGTTTTTTGTTACAATAATATCTCAATAACTGGTTTAAAGAGCAAGGAAAAAGCGGAATTTGAGAAAATGTGAAGATAAAGCGGCTTGCATACCGAACAAATGTTCGGTATGCTGTTTTTTTCAGGGATGCTTATTGGTTTGTGCGATGACTGCGATAATTACAAAACCTGGTACGGATGAGAAACTCAGGATCCTCAGCGAGGATGCTCAGTATGACCTTGCTTGCGCATGCGGGACGAAGGATAAGGATGAGCATCGACAGCGTGGGGGTGATGGGAAGTGGGTTTATCCTGTAACACTGCCTAACGGGGGCAAAAGCATCATTTTCAAGACGCTGATGAGCAATGTTTGCAGTAATGACTGCAAGTATTGTCCGCTTCGTAGTGAGATGAACGCGAGGCGGGTGAGCCTCAGCGCTGATGAGACTGCACGGGTGTTTTTGGACTACTATCGGCGAAAGAAGGTGTTTGGGCTGTTTTTGAGCAGCGGGGTTTGCGGCGGTTCTGCTGACGCTACAATGGAACGGCTCAACGGAACGGCAAGGCTGCTGCGGAACAGGTACCGCTTCAGAGGAATGATCCATCTGAAGGTGATACCCGGGGCGAGCAATGCGGCGATAGAGGAGGCTGTATCGCTTGCCAGCAATGTTTCGCTGAATATTGAGACGGCTGGTGCGAAGAGATTTTCTAAATTGTCGGACAAAAAGAACTATTTGCGGGATATTATCGCCCCGATCAAGCTGATAAGCAGGCTGACGGGGAAGGGGATGAAGCACTCGCGCGTTAAACAGACGACACAGTTTATTGTTGGGGCCGCTGGTGAGAGCGATGCCGAGATCGTAAAATATATGGGTGGATTGTATGACCGAATCAATATGAGCAGGATTTATTTTAGTGCTTACCAGCGGGGACTGGGTGATCCCCAACTGCCCGGTGAGAGGGAGCAGTACCCAAATTCGGAAGATATGTTCAGCAGGGAACACCGGCTGTATCAGGTCGATTTTCTGCTCAGGAAGTATGGATTCAGCGATTCTGACATAATTTTCGGTGGTGATGGCAAATTGTCTCTGGATGCAGACCCTAAAGAGATTTGGGCAAGGAACCATCCGGAGTTTTTCCCGGTTAATGTAAATAAAGCGAACAAAAATGCTCTTTTAAAGGTGCCCGGCCTTGGCCCTATCACTGTTGGCCGAATACTGAAACGGCGAAAAACCGCCCGTTTATCCCGGATCGAAGATGTAGGAAAAGTTGGTGCATTACTGCAAAAAGCCGCAGGGTATGTGCATTTTTAGCGATAATATCACATTATTGATTATTATCCCAAAGTTTCCAGGTGAGATGGAGTTTAATTTTTAGCCAAAAAAATGTTTTGCCGGTTGATTTTTATCTTGAAAAAAGTCGAAAATATCTATACAGTAGCGGTTTATGAAAATTGTGTTGGTATTTCAGGCTTTTTTGGGCCATATAGAAAGGGTAAATTTTTAGATGATCAAGGTAAGAGCAAGAGCGGGCGAGTCGGTTCAGCAGATGGTTAAGCGTTTCAAGAAGATGTGCGAGAAGGAAGGTTTGATCCGTGACATGAAGCGTAACAGCTATTACGAGAAGCCATCCGAGAAGGATCGCAGACGCCGCCGTAAGGCAGCTCGCGCTGCAAGCTTTGCAAATTTAAGCAAATAACGGCATACAGGATATTCCCAGCCGGGCAGTGTTTCGTTTACGCGGAAGTGTCCGGCTTTTTTTGCGCCCATATATTGGAGTTGATTCGATAACGATGGCGCGATACTATGGGTGTTTGTAATATTATTCCAATCATCAATACCAATGACAGATTATGTAATACATAGTGAATTTGAACCCAAAGGTGATCAGCCTGCAGCAATCGATCGTCTTGTTGAAGGGCTTAACAGCGGCAGGAAGTTTCAGACACTTCTTGGCGTAACCGGAAGCGGTAAGACGTTTACGATGGCCAATGTTATCAAGCGTGCCGGCAAGCCTGCGCTTGTGGTATCGCACAATAAGACTTTGGCCGCTCAGCTTTACGAAGAATTGAAGGGGCTGTTTCCGGACAATGCCGTTGAATTTTTTGTCAGCTATTACGATTATTACCAGCCAGAGGCGTATATACCGCAGCGTGATATCTATATCGAAAAGGACGCTTCACGCAATGACGATCTTGATCGGCTGAGGCTGTCGGCAACAACGAGCCTTATGAGCCGCGATGACGTTATCATCGTCGCTTCTGTATCGTGCATATTCGGGCTTGGAAGTCCCGGCGATTACAAGGCAAGCGTTGTCGGTGTACGCGTCGGGGACAGCATGGACAGGGACGAACTGCTTGGCAAACTTGCCGATATTCAATATGATCGCAACGATATTGATTTTGCGCGAGGTAGATTTCGTGTGCGGGGCGATACCGTTGAGTTGTGGCCGTCTTATGAATCGTATGGTGTGCGGTTTGAGTTTTTCGGAGACGATGTCGAAGCTGTCAGCTATATCAATCCGACATCCGGCGAGGTGCTGGCAGTTGAGGACCAGGTATTTATCTACCCAGCCAAACATTATATCATGCCTGCAGAACGAATCGAAGCGGCGGTCCAGAGCATCAAAGAAGAACTGGAGCAGCGGTTGTTCGTGCTCAGACGCGAGGGGAAACTGCTTGAGGCACAGAGGCTCGAGGCGAGGACAAAGTACGATCTCGAGATGATACAGGAGGTTGGATATTGCAGCGGGATCGAAAATTACGCAAGGCACATGGCTGGTCTAAAGCCCGGATCAAAGCCGTATACTCTGATGGATTATTTCCCTGACGATCTGCTGATTTTTATCGATGAGTCGCATGTTTCGCTGCCTCAGTTGCGGGCGATGTTTGCTGGCGACAGGAGCAGAAAGCAGGTGCTGGTCGATCATGGATTCCGCCTGCCAAGTGCAATGGACAATCGGCCATTGCGGTTTGAGGAGTTTGAGGAGAGATGGAGGAATGTGGTATTTCTTTCGGCGACGCCCGGGCCGTACGAACTGGAAAAAAGCGAAGGCGAAGTAGTCGAGCAGATCATCCGCCCCACCGGTTTGATAGACCCTGAAATATTTGTGCATCCGGCGACCGAGCAGGTTCCGCATCTTGTTGGTGAAATTGAAAAGCGTGTGGAAGCTAAAGAACGCGTGCTGGTAACCACTCTGACCAAGCGGCTTGCCGAGGATCTTTCGGCATATCTTGCTAAGAAAGGTTTTAAATGTAAATATCTGCACAGCGACATCAAGACTCTGGAGCGTGTTGATATATTGCGCGATCTCAGGCTGGGCGAGTTCGATGTGCTTGTCGGGATCAACCTGCTTCGTGAAGGTCTTGACCTGCCGGAGGTATCGCTGGTTGCGATACTCGATGCGGACAAGGAAGGCTTTTTACGCAGTGAAACGTCCCTTGTTCAGACGATCGGAAGGACAGCGAGAAATATTAACGCGAAAGTGATACTGTACGGTGACAGGATAACGAACTCGATGAAACGTGCTATCGATGAAACGAACAGACGTCGGGTGATACAGATAAAATACAACGAAGATAACGGCATTACACCGACAACGATCAGAAAAGCTATCAGCAGAGGGATCGAACAACAGTTGCAGGCAAGAAAGACAGCACAGCAGGCTGTTCACTTTAGCGAGCAGGAATACGACAAGACCGAGATGGTAACGATGCTGGAGAAGGAAATGCTGGACGCGGCGAAGGAGTTGGACTTTGAACGTGCGGCAACACTGCGGGACAAAATAAACGAACTCAACGAAATGCCGGAGATCGGACAGGTGAGCAGGAAAGGGAAGAACAAATGATAGAACTGGACCTTTCGAAAATACAGGGGCTGATAGATATCGCGGTCGCCGAAGATTTTGGAATGGGCGATCCGACGACACTTGTAACGGTGGACGAGGATGCGAAGGCAGAAACGAGGATCGTCAGCCGAGAGGATATTGTCGTTTGCGGGATGGCACTGGTGGGAAGTGTCCTTGATCGCTACGACAGACGTTTGCAACTCGAAGTACTGATCGAAGACGGGCAGAACGCAAAACGCGGCGATGTGATGGGCGTGATAAGCGGCCCGGTGCGTCCGATGCTTAGTGCCGAGCGTGTGGTGCTGAACTTTTTGCAGCGGCTTTGCGGGATCAGTACGTTGACAAGTAAGTACGTCGAAGTCGTCAGCGGGACGAAAGCGAAGATATTCGATACACGCAAAACCACGCCCGGCTGGCGCCAGTTAGAAAAGTACGCAGTGCGATGCGGCGGCGGCGAGAACCACAGAATACACCTTGGCGATGGTGTGCTGATAAAGGACAACCACAT
>DAOWHR010000270.1 GCA_030641315.1 Anaerohalosphaeraceae bacterium
AACTAAGTAGTTAATGGTAATTATACCCTTGAGGGTAGTAAACGTCCGCGGTGAAAAATATAATTGTTTATTCAAGTGCCACTTACCGCGAACAAAACGGGAATTTTCAATCGTGATCAGTATAGTTAGCGCATTGATATCATTTGTTTGGGAAAGGTTTGATTGCTGGCTAGCTGCAGGGCGGTTCTGCGCCGCAAGGAGATCATGTAGTGTTCGGCCATTTACCGGCCGGGCGAAGATCAGCAGGGACAAAACGACGATAACAAGGATAGCAGCCTTTAGCAAAAACCAGAAGCGCCCATTTTGTTCGCAACGATGTTTGCATGCCCCTGTCCATTGTGCGACAAGAGTGCGTACTACCAACCCCCGACGTTTTGTAATGAAAGCCAAAAGCATACACTACCCCGTCAATATCCATCACCCTCCTCACGATCTACTATATTTAAAGTATACACCAGAAAAGCGGACTTCAAAATCAAATCCAACTTTTAGTTTGTCAATTTTTGTTTATACAACCGCCAGGAGACAATTGTCTTTGATTTTGCACATCTATTGTGCAGTTTTAGTCAATAATTACCTTTGAACAGCCGGAATACTTGCTATAATGCGAAAACCTTTTTGTTTACTTGTTGGGACGTAAAACGGTTTTGGCACGATTTCTAAGTTTAGAAAGTATCCTTATCGATTAATAGCATCAACTCCTTACGATGTTTGAGAAAATAAATAGTTTTGGAACCTAAATAAATGAGGACGCAAACAATGTCACAATTATCCAGCCGTCGAGATTTTCTGAAAATTGCAGGGGTTTCACTTGCCGCACTTGCCGTCCCGGGCTGTGTCGCGGAGACGCAACGGGCTGTGCGCGACAAAGATAAACTTCCCAACATCATTCTTATCTTCACCGACGATCAGGGCTATGCGGACATCGGCGTATTCGGGGCGAAGGGATATGAGACTCCAAACCACGACCGCATGGCAAAAGAGGGTATGCGGTTTACCGACTTCCATGTTTCGCAGGCTGTCTGTTCTGCCTCTCGTGCGGCACTTCTTACCGGCTGCTATTCGAACCGCGTCAGCATACTGGGTGCACTTGGTCCGCAGGCAAAGCACGGCATAAACAAAAACGAACAGCTGATCCCCGAACTGCTCAGGCAAAAAGATTACGCAACCGGCATGGTAGGCAAATGGCATCTTGGGCGTCCAAAACAGTTCCTGCCCACCCATAACGGCTTCGATGAATATCTCGGCATTCCATATTCAAACGACATGTGGCCAATCGGCTATGACGGTATACTTGCACCGAAAGAACACAGAAAGTCAAAACATCCGCCGCTGCCTCTTATCGAAGGCGATGAGGTCGTCGAACGGATCACCGATCTTAAGGGCCAGGACACGCTGACCACTCGCTATACCGAAAGGGCGATCAGCTTTATCGAACGCAGCAAAGACAAACCGTTCTTCCTGTACCTTGCCCATTCGATGCCGCACGTTCCGCTTGGCGTTTCCGATAAGTTCCGCGGCAAAAGCGAACAGGGCATGTACGGCGATGTGATGATGGAGATCGACTGGTCCACAGGTCAGATAATGAAAACCCTCAAGAAGCTCAACCTTGACGACAACACTTTGATCATATACGCAAGCGATAACGGTCCATGGCTGAATTTCGGCAACCACGCAGGCTCTGCGTTGCCTTTAAGAGAAGGCAAAGGAGGCATGTTCGAAGGCGGCGCACGTACACCTTGCATTATGCGATGGCCCGGCAGGATTCCGCCCAACACCGTCTGCGACAAACTGACCTCGACCATCGACATTCTGCCGACAATCGCGCAGATAACCGGGGCACCGCTTTGCGGCAACAAGATCGACGGGGTTAGTATCCTGCCGATAATGCTCGGCGATAAAACCGCAAACCCGCGCGACCATTTCTTCTATTACTATGGCAGAGAACTCCAGTGTGTCCGGCAGGGTCCGTGGAAGCTGCACTTTCCGCACAAATACCGCAGCTACGAAACAGTTGAGCCTAAAAACGACGGTTTGCCAGGCCCTTACGCCACTGGGAGAACAGGTCTCGAACTGTACAACTTGAACGATGACATCTCAGAAAGAAATAACATCATTGACAAACACCCCGAAGTTGTTAAAAAACTAAAGGCACTTGCCCAATCCGCACGGGTGCAACTGGGCGACACTTTGACAAAAACAAAAGGTGCCGAAATAAGACCGGCAGGACAAACTCAATATATAGTCTTAGAAAGGATATTGAAAATGAAC
>DAOWHR010000322.1 GCA_030641315.1 Anaerohalosphaeraceae bacterium
CACAGAGATCGCTGGCCAAAGCGTAGCGGTAGGTACTCCTGCGGATTTTACACTGAACTATACTATTCTTGCCGGCGATGCTTCAATCGGTCAAAATCTCGGTGTTGAATTTTATAATGATTCATCAAACTGGAATGGTATCGACAATGTAAGACTTGAAAATATGTGCCCGTCGGAAGCTACACTTCTTGCTCCTGTAGACGGCGCAATACTCCAGCCTGTCACTCCGACATTTGAGTGGGACGGTCCATGTACCTGGACCGCGACAAGTTATGATCTTGAGTACAGAACAGATCCAAATTTTGCAAGTAGTACCGGCACAGAAACTATAGCAGGCGTTGCATCGCCTTATTCAGGTCTGACACTTCCATACGATACAGTATACTATTGGCGAATAGTTTCGACCGATGGTTCAGCTACTACACAAAGTAATGCAAGTGAATTAAGAACCAAAAAACTTGATACGCCGCCGACAGTCGATGCAGGTGACAATATCCTGACTACGCTGGAACTGGCAATCTCTCTGGCGATGGGTGGTTCGGTGACAGATGATGGATCCAGTGCCCTTACGATTGACGGCTGGGAAGCCTTTGAAGCTTTGGGTGGTGGTTCAACGACGAAAGTTACCTTTGCCGATGCGGCTGATCCTGGTACCACAGCGACCGTTAGTGAGGCGGGTACATACATCCTGAAACTTACGGCCACTGATGCGATCGCATCAGTTTCGGATCAGAAAGAGATTATCGTTTATGCCGATGCCTGCGAAGCGGCTAAAGCCACGGGCGAATGGACGGCCAATTATTACGACCGTGATGATGACTGTGATGTGGATATGGAAGATTTCGCTATCTTTGCCGCAGAGTGGCTCAACTCAACAGCACTGGTCGAGGGCTGGGTCTTCGAAGGTGATTTTGGCGATCCTGCTAATGCACTGGTTGCTGATTACTGGACCGGTCTTGAAGAGGGGTGGTACGATCCAAATAACCTGCTTGAAGCAGAGGGTTATCCGGACGCCCCGGACGGTGCTTACTTTGTTACCGGCGAGTTGAGAGGCACTCTGACCGGCGACAAATACGGTCAGCGTATTTACGGCTACATCGTGGCTCCATTGACCGGAGATTATACGTTCTACATCGCTTCGAATAACGGGTCCCGGCTGTTCCTCAGTCCCGATACGAATCCGGTCGATACGGATCCGGCCCTGGGCAACCATATCGCTGAGATCGGCTGGCTGACTGACGTTGACGAATGGGATAATGTGGATGAGACAGAACAGGCCTCGGCGTCTGTATCTCTGACGGCGGGCAGCTACTACTACATTGAAGTGCTGCACAAAGAAGATGTCGGCGGAGATCATGTATCCGTTGGCTGGATATTGCCCGGCGAGGCAGAGATTGTTGTCATCCCCGGTACGGCACTGAGAACAGAATTACCGTAAAGATGGCTTAATTGCAACAGCGTACCAATTATAAGTAGTGGTATAGCAGTAAGTTCTTAGCTTATGATCGCGGGGTCGTAAACGCCTTAATGATGAGTTCTTGTACAGATTCCACCTCGGTCCGCTTCGCAGCGGACCGGGGGTTTTCCTTGGCTGATTTTTCTGGGCAGAGGTAGGGCTTCATAGAAACAAGGATTGTAAATTTTGTTGACTTGTTGATTTAGAGAGAAATACGATGAGAACGCTCATATCTACTTTGCTGTTATTGGTGAGTTTATCAATGTCTAGTGAAGTTGCTCACAGTCAGATGAATTCTATTAATCTTCTAATGCTGAACAGTCTGTGTGTGGTTGACAGCACCGACTTAGTCGCACATTGGGATTTTGATAGTGTCCAAGGTATGACTGTAATTGATCAAAGCGGCAACGGTTACGATGGAACACTTAACGGTGATGCCCAGATACAGGGAGGTTACCTTTCACTTAACGGTACAGGATATGTTTCTGTGGGAGGATCTGACATTGCTCCACCTTGGAGTCTGTCACTGCAGGTAAAGCGGAGAGCGAATTCCGCTGCTTCTTCGGTAATCTTGGCCTCCAGCAGTTTTGCCGTTAAGCTTGAGCAATACAACAACACCAAAAAAGTTGGAATTACAAAGTTCGGAATAAGTGATCATAGCTTCAATCACCAAACTGCTTTGGAGGTATGGGAGCATCTTGTCTTAGTCTCAGACAATGGCCAAACCATATTATGGGTAAACGGTGTGGAAAATCATACGCTGTCGCAGACAATAGACTGCCCCTTAGACATATTGGGGGCTAAGGCGGACCTTAATACGGGATATTTAATTGCTGATCTGGATGAAGTGAGGGTCTATGGACGCGTCCTGAACCCACAAGAAATTTCTGAGCTGTCAGGGGCCCTTGGTATGTCTGTTAATGCCGGAGGTGATGCTGAGGTTACATTAAACCAACAAGGCGAAGCTCAAGTGACATTATTAAATGTAACCGTAAGTTCCAGCGAACCATATTCCAGCCAGTGGTCCGTGGCAAGTGGCGCTGGACAAGTTATTATTAGCAATGAGTTTGTCCTGCAACCTACGGTTACATTTTCAACCGCAGATACCTATACATTGACATTAACCGCAACAACAAGTACCGAAAGTGCCAGTGATACAGTAGATATTGTAGTAAATGAATATGTGCCTCCGCAGGAGGTCATAATTGACAACTTCGACCAATATACCAGTGATGGACTGATCCTTCAAGCATGGCAGGATGGTTCCACCAACGGAACCGGTTCAGTAATAACTCAGTCATATACCGGTGCACTTGCACTTCAGTACGATAATAACACAACCCCCTGGGTGTCTGAAATTAACCGTAGTTTTGCGACTCCTCAGAATTGGTTGCAGGATGAGATGCACACTATAAGTATGGTTGTACTTGGAGACATATCAAATCCAGAGCAAAACTTATATCTCAAAATTTCTGATGGAACGATGGAGGGGTCTGTTAACTTTTCAATCAATCCGATAACGACAGGTAGTTGGAGCGAAGTGGGCATTAAGATTAGCGAGTTTAGCCAGTTAGGATTGGATTTGTCGCATGTTTCATCGGTTTCAATCGGTTTAAATAAAATTGATACCGCAGGCGGTGGAGTGATACATGTTGATGATTTATGTTTATATCATACATGTTTGGAAGGGCATCGCTCCCTGGCAGACTTTAATTCTGATTGTCAAATTGATTTACATGACTTAGCTCTTTTCACAGTAAATTGGTTGACAGGTGAATATGATGTAACAGGCTCGACATCTATATCATTCACGCCCGTTGGCCATTACGATCTTAATGAATCAAGTGGCCAGATTGCTCAGGATTCTTCAGGAAATAATTTTGATGCTACGATAGTCACGACAGATCCACAAGTACGAAGTTCAACCGGAGGTATCAATCAGAGTGGTTGCATAAGGCTCTTTAAAGAGACAACCCTGGAAATACCTTCAGATGTCTTCAGCGGCATTATAGATCAGTTGACTCTTTCCTTTTGGCTCAAGGAAGACGTGGGCAATACACAGAAATATGACTCTATGGAATTTTTGATCAGGGATAGTTTAGGTACAGCGAAGTTGAAATATACTCCAATGGAGGCAAGCGACACATGGTTCCATTGCGCATTTGTGTTCAATGGCCAGGCCGACAGTCTATCTTTTTATAAAGATGGGATCCTCGTCTCACAACAAAATGATGTCTATCTCGCACTGGATGGAACTGACGCAGGTGTTACTTCTCTAAGGCTGGATCGTTATGATTATTTTATTGATTCAATCGTTTTGCTGGATGAATTACAAGTCTATTTAAGCGTCTTGTCGCATGAGGACATTGTTGCGCTGAGTCGTGGTGCAGGTAACCATGTTGTACAACCGCTAATCCGACCCCAATCAGACTTCGATATACATTTTGATCAGATGATTGACTTAAAGGATTTATCCGATTTTGCTTCAGAGTATTTACAATAAAGTTCTTTGATGAGGCAGAACTTGTATTACGGCAAGTACAAATCTGTTCTCGAAAGTGAGAACTCAGAGAGTAGGTTTCATTGGGGCCGATAATTTAATATTATGTAGTGGAGAGTAATAAAATGGATCGACGCGAGTTTTTGAAAAACCTATCTTTGGTTGCTGGAGCACTTTCATCGGGAAGTTTTGCTAATGCAGCCGGTGTGTCCTTAAAAAACAATATCATTTCGGCAAAAACAGGCTCAAAGCGTCCCAACATTGTCTTTATAATGGCAGATGATATGGGCTACGGGGATGTGAATTATTTTAATTCACAGTCAAAAATTCCAACTCCAAATATGGACAGACTGGCACAGGAAGGGGTGATATTTACGGATGCTCATTCGGGTTCTGCCGTATGCACGCCAACTCGATATGGTGTCATGACTGGCCGTTACTGTTGGAGGACTGGTCTAGCAAGTCGCGTGATCAGGCCATACAACAACATGATGATCGAAACCTCCAGAATGACGGTTGCTTCATTGTTAAAAAAACATGGCTATCATACGGCCTGTGTCGGTAAGTGGCATTTGGGCCTGACCAGTCCCAGTCCTAGTCCCCAGCCTCACGTAGTGTTGACAATTAATGACTATATCAACAACAATTTAACTCCCGGCCCTAATGAATTAGGATTTGACTATTGGTTTGGAATCCCCGGTTCTTTGGATATGCATCCTTATGTCTATATCGAAAATGGAGTTTGCACAAGTCCTCCGACGGGTTATGCACCCGCCTCCTCTCATCCCGTATATTATGCGGCTGGGCCTATTTCCGAAGATTTTGTGCATGAAGAAGTGATGCCTAAAATAACAGAAAAGGCCGTTGGTTTTATTGAATCACACCAAAAAGAACACCCTCAGGACCCGTTCTTCCTCTACTTTCCTTTAACGGCGCCTCATCTGCCTTATCTCCCTTTGGATATAAATCATCAAAGAAGTACAGCTGGCGTATATGGTGATTTCGTGACATTAGTTGACTGGTCGGTGGGGCAGGTCATCAAAGCCATAGAAAAGCATGGTTTGTCAGGCAATACCTTAATTATTGTCACAAGTGACAACGGCGCACGCGAAGACCTGATCGGCGAATATAATAATGGTGTCTCAGATGGTAGTCTTCCCCAGTTTGGTCATCAGGCAAATCATATTTATCGCGGCCAAAAAAGAGATATATGGGACGGTGGTCACAGAGAACCTTTTATCGCATGGTGGCCAGGAAAAATTCAGTCATTAAGTACATGTGATAAAACGATATGCCTGACAGATCTGCTGGCAACCTGCGCTGATATTGTAGAGGAAACATTACCTGCAAATGCCGGTGAAGACAGTTTTAGTTTTTTGCCTTATCTGCTTGGTAAAACTCATGATGGTCCAGAACGTGAGGCAATTGTCCACCATGATGCTAGAGGCGGATTTGCTATCAGAGGGGGCAAATGGAAGTATGTCGATATCGCTTCAGATGACAATCCGGGTCAACTCTATGATATGGAAACCGATCCTCAAGAAACAAATGATGTGTATAATTCACAGACCAGCAAAGCGCAAGAGCTTAAGAATCTGCTTGAGACATATAAATCGCAGGGTCACAGTCGGCCATTATAAGGTTTGTATTTGAAAGGATGAAGAACATAACACAAAAAGCTTTTACCTTTGTATGGTTTGATCTCAGCTGTAGTTGTCAAGCGACCGTAGGACCGTTGAAAATCATTGGATTTTGAAGTGTTTGCTGTCTTGTGCAAAAACCATAGATATTCTTCTCAATACCGTTTTCATAAACGATCGCTTCGTGTCAGTCAATCTGGGCCTCCTCGCCAAGTTCAAACTGTAACGGCATGAATATTTCCTTCTTGCGGCCGGTCGCCTCTTTGACATACCGCTGGACTGTGCTGTAATGGCCGGTGAAACCATACTCATCGCAGACCGCTGATGCATTTTAGTAGCCAGCATCCGCTGCTTACGCCGTGTGTTTTTGTTCTGCTCAAGCCATGTGTCAATGATGTGAGCAACAGGCTCAATGACCGATTTTGATCGGTAGTGTCAAGAAAGTTTCGCACATTTTGTTTTAGTCTTTTCAATGGTCATGGTTAATCAGTCCTGTGACCCCCATGGGGGTCGGATTTTTTATCGGGCCATCAGGCTACACATCCAGTTTTTTCGGCTTGGGTTGCTTGCTCTGCGGCACGTTCTTTTTTCAATTCAGTCAAATGCTCCATATTCATATACCGTCTCGTGCCCCCCTTGGTGCGTGCGATGTGTATCGCTCTGACTGCATCTTGCAGCAGGGCACTGTTGCCTTCCGGGAAGCAGCCAACCACACGGCTCCTGCGGCGTATCTCACGCATGATCCGTTCCAGCGGATTGTTTGTCCAGATATGACGGCGATGCTCAGCGGGGAAGTCGTAGTAGCTTAGAGTCTCATCGATGCCGTCACGAATCTTATCTGCGGCCTTGTACAGTTTCATCTTATCAAGTTTGTCAGCGACAGCAGCAGCTTTCTCCCTGGCCTCTTCAAGCCCTTCCTGGGCATGGATCGCCTTGAGCATCGCAGCGACCTCTTTCATCTTACCGCGTGGCACAACAGAGAATACATTGCGGTAAAAATGAACCGAACATCGCTGCCACTTTGCATCGGGATAATAATCATCTAGCGATTCGATAAGCCCGATACATTTGTCAGATATTATCAGATCGGGGCATTGCAAACCTCTTTGCTTCAGGTGAGCCAGGAAACTGCCCCAGCCAGCTTTATCTTCCTTGCAGCCTTCCGCCACGCCAAGTATATCACGGAAGCCATCCTCGCCGACACCAACAGCGACAAGTACCGATACATTGCGTACTTCGCCGCCCCAGGTGCGTTTGAGACAAATCCCGTCAAGATACACATACGGGTAGTGGCCGTCGATCTTTCGGTTACGCCACTTTTCAATACGCTTATACATCTTCTGGTTGAGATCGCTTACG
>DAOWHR010000303.1 GCA_030641315.1 Anaerohalosphaeraceae bacterium
CCTGCCTCAAAGGCGTCGCCGCACTTCCATAAAGCACATCGCCGACCACACTGATATATCCCCATCTCCGCTTAGCGGCCCCTCCTCGAATCGGCAGTCTGAACACCCGCAAATCCTTTCCCGTCGCCGGATCAAGCACATAACACTTATCATACGCAGCGATATACAATCCCTCTTCCGTTAGCGCTGTGTTACTGCTGTCAACATCGACCCGAACCCGAAACGCCCCGGGTATCTCACGCTTCCAAAGCAGCGTCCCATTAAACGCGTCACAAGCAAAGATCAATTCCTCACCCTGAACGAACAGTCGCCCATCCTTCGCCAAAGGACTCGCCGCCTTCGCGTGCCGTTCCACCATCCCGTCCGGCCCCGGCTCACCAAACCACTGAATTCCAAGCTTTCCGCTCACAAGCTTATCGCCCGATGAAGCGGTATTCTGAGCGTTAGCGTACTGATGCGTCCATTCGCCTGCGCCTTCCAGCTTACCTCGTACCGTTCTTTCCCAGTCGATTTTCTTGCTCCCAAACTTCTTCTTACCAAGCATTGCGATCCCGCCATACGGCCTCAACACACGGTTGATCTGCTCGTCCTTTGCTGCTGTCTTACCGCTTTCAAGCAATCCATCAGACACGATAAGATTAGCGAAATACACGGGCAGATCGTCAACATCCCACGCCTCGACAACAACACGCTTACCCAGCAGCCCCGCCCTCGATAGCCTCTCTCTAGCTGCTGCAAGCTTCTTAGCGTCCTTCTCAATTCCTACGATCTGCATCTCCGTCCGCTTTGCGATCTCATGTGCAAGCCTCCCCTCACCGCAATCCAGTACGAGACAATAGCCCTTCTTCGACTCAAGGCTCTCAGCGATCTTTGCCGCTGCCGCCTCATACGTCGCTGTCTTGTTGTCTGCCGAGTAACGTGATTGCCGGGAACCTTCTTTGATGGTTTTAGGATTTGCGACTTTTGTTTCACCGAAGCAGTAAATGTTTCCGTTATCCGAGCTGACCAATAAGTTCCCGTCAGATACCGCAAGTCCCGCGGCGCCGCCCTTAACAATTTTGGTCCACAAATGCTCTCCGCTGCCAGCATTTACAGCAACAATTTTTCCATCGCCGCCCGAAACGATAACATTGCCAGCCAGAGCCATGGATCGCAGGCCCTCTTGTGCGAAGAACCATTTGTCGCTTGTGTTTTTAATTGCCCTTTCCATGTTGGACAATTCAGCTATCTTGCCGCTGACATCCTCGATCTGTTTGGCAAGTGCTGTCCTGTTTTCACCATTGGATTTTTTAATTTTATCCTGCAGTGCTTTCAGTTGTTTCCCAAGTGCCTTACGCTGGTTTTCGTATCCGCTGACTTTTGAAACCGAATTTGAATAGTGTGACCTGTTGATCGAATTGATTCCCTTTTGTGTCAGAACATAAGCGTAATCCTTCGTAACTGCCATATCGACACCCGGGAACCATCCGAAAGCGTCTCCGCGGTACTTGCCCGTTGCGGCATCGAGACTGACTTTACGCGGACTTCCGCTGTTATCAACGCCGGCGATCAGTTTGTCCTGATCCAGTAGCGCCCACGTTCCGCCCTGTTTGCCCACCGGCGACGCGATAAAATGTTCTTTCCCTGTTTTGCGGTCGAACGCCGCAGGCAGCGATCTGCCCGATGGAATATATAACATCTTCTCGGACGCAAGCAGATAACCAGCAGGTGAAATCCCTCCAAATTGAAGTTCGTGACTTCGGTCGCCTAAGGTGTCGTTCTTCCAGACAACTTCTCCGTTGTCCGCATTCAGTGCGCAGATATAAATTCCCTCATACGGAAACACGCCAGCCGCGAAATAAACCTCGCCCTTATCCACAAGCACCGAAGTCCGAACCGGCCACAGAGATATCATCCTGCCGTTACCGATAACCTTCTCTCCGCTCACTCCTGCCCGGTACTTCCACATCTGTTTTCCATTGTCCGCATCCAGACAATAAACATACCCGTCATCTGAACCGAAATAAACCTTCCCTTCGTAAATCGTCCCCGCATACCTGATCGGCCCCTCAGCATAAAACGACCACCTCCTGCTCCCCGACTCGACATCGATACACACAAACTCATTCGTCACCGATGACCCGAAATAAACCCTCCCGCCAGCAATACAAGTATGATAAGCATTATCAGAATGGTTCCGCGGCATCTCCTCTGCGGGTACAGGCCACGCAGGCACCGGCTTATGCATCGGCTCGTACATCCATTGCAGGTAAAGATCCGACGAGAGCGTCTCAGCCGTTGCGCCGCTTCGAGCATTGTTCCCTCGATAAGTCGCCCAATCTCCCGCATTAGCGAAAGGCATACTAAACAGCAGGATCAACAATATTAAGATACACTTATCGAAAGGTATATTACAGTAATATCTGTTTTTCGTAAGTTTCATTGATTACACTCCCTAATAATAGCTTCACGTTTAGATTCATTATACAATAAGCATTATACGCCTAAATTTACGATTAGGAATTCTTTTTCCTGAGAAACTGCATTAGTGCTTCAACGGCGACGTCCGCACCATCCGGCTCGGTGATAATTCTCTGTGAAATAGCCTTTGCCTGCTGCTGCATTCGGTTCTGTGCAAGGATATTCTCCAGTATTGTCCCAAAAGACTGTGCTGTTATTTTATTGACTTTGATCCGCCTTGCCGCCCCCATATGCTCGACGCGAATAGCGTTATCAAACTGATCGTACGCATGTGGAACCACAAGACTCGGAACTGGTGACCTAAGTGCTTCCGCTGTCGTATTTACACCGCCATGATGAATGATAACCCCGGCCCGTGGAAACACCCAGCCGAACGGCGCGAAATCCACAGCGAAAATGTTCTTTCCAGCATCGGAGAACTTGTCCATCCCCTTACCGATCAGCAGGCATGGCCAACCGATCCTTTTACATGCTTCAGCGGCGCACCTGTAGATGTTGTCTCCATGCAGTGATGCTGTCGAACCCAAACCGACAACAACCGGCCGTTTCTCTCCTTCAAACAGAAGGGCGATATCCTCCGGCACATCCTGCCAGTCCTTGACATGTTCGTCTCGAACAAATCCGCATATCCTCGAATTCGGTGGATCGTCGACAGCGCCTGCTCTTAGAGTCTCCGACCATAGCCCAAGGTTTGCCGATGCCTTGCCGAAGACATCTTCGATGCTCCCAAATTCCTGCGGCAATCCAAGTTTCATACACTTACGTCTCAATGTGTATTTGAACGCAGCGTTCATCAAAATCCGCAAACACTTCCCCTGTATAGATCGCACCCACAAAGGATACTCTGTATAACTCAAATACCCGCACGGCTTCGTACTGAACCACCCCATCGGCGTCGGACTGATCGTTGCGTAGGGAACCTCCCCCTCGATCGCAGCCAGCATCCCGCCATACTCAAGAATATGACAAGCGACAAGATCGGGCGATTCTTCTTTGATCAGCCCCTTCATCGCCCCATACAACTCAGGCATCGTCTTCAAAACAAGCTCCCAAACCTTCCTCGGTCCCTTACGCGCGTGCAGATAATCCGGATTGTCTCCAATCTCCTGAAAAATATCGAAATACTCACCAGCCCCCCAAAACCGCAGCCCGGCCTCAACGATCCGCTTCTCATGAAATGGATTGCTCAAAAATATAACATCAACACCGCGCCTCACCAGCGCCCGCCCAAGCCCAAGACAAGGATTAAAATCACCAGAAGAACCAAAACTGCTGATAACTATCTTCAAAACGAAAACCTTTGAGAGTATTACAAATCTGATAATTCATTATTATCAGGGCACATTATACGATTTTAGCGGTTGCAAAGTAATTAATAATTGCATAATAAGGCCGTTTTCCCATGTAAAAACATCAAAAAGCAATAATTTTACAAAAACCCCTTGACTTTTGTATTACATGTGTAATACTTTAGGTGTATTACACATGTGATATTAAGAAAGGAAAAACAATGTCTGACCCGTCAAAAATATCAGAAGCCGAATGGCAGGTAATGAAGGCACTCTGGGAAAAGTCCCCTCAAACTGCCAACACCATCGTTCAGCAGATTCTTAAAACCAGAACATGGAGCCCCAGAACCGTCCGCACCCTGATAAACCGCCTCGTTGCCAAAGGTGCTCTCTCATATAGCAAAGATGGCAGAGAATACCAATACTCTCCAGTCCTCTCCAAGGATCAATGTGTTCAGGCCGAAACAAAATCCTTCATTGGCAAGATCAAAGGCACCACCCTGACCCCAATGCTCGCTGCCTTCCTCGAAGAAGAGATACTCACCAGCGACGAGATCGACGAACTAAAACGTATGCTCGACCAGAAGGGGGGCGCAACAAATGACTGATCTCAATACAATTTTCGCATGGCTCTGCAAATCAACTGTCCAGATCAGCATTCTCATACTCCTGATCGTCGCTGTCCGCATAGTTCTCCGCAACAAACTCGCAGCACGTTGGCAGTACTGGCTCTGGCTGATAGTCCTCGTCAGAATGTTCATGCCCGCTCTCCCCCAAAGCAGCATCAGCCTCTTCAACCTCCTGCCGGATACAACCCCCGTCGCGCAGACTCAACCTGAAACCATCACATCCCCGCCTGTAACACCTGCGCCAACAAATACCGATGTCACCCTCGCGCCAGCCGATCCACAGCCGAACCCCGCCGAAGTTGCGCCCATAGCGCCCGCCCACCAACTGGCAATACAATCCAAACCACCTCTAAATATTAACTACACTGCGATCCTGCTAACATGCTGGTCGATCGGCGCAGCTCTCCTCGCTGCGCATATCATGCTCACAAACTTCAAATTCTGGCGCAAAGTAAAATCGCTCCGTCAACTCACCGACAACAAGATCCTCGACACCCTCGAAGACTGCAAGGCCAAAATGGGCATAGAGACCGTCATAGGCGTAGTAGTAACAGACGCGATAAAAAGTCCCGCTCTTTTCGGCTTTCTCCGCCCAAGACTCCTCCTCCCCTCCGACCTCGTAGACAAACTCACCCCAGCCCAGCTGCGGCACATATTCTTCCACGAACTTGCCCATCTAAAACGCTGCGACATCTACATAAGCTGGCTGACCGCCCTGATGCAGATCGTCCACTGGTTCAATCCGTTCGTATGGTTCGCCTTTTACCAGATGCGTGCCGACCGTGAAATGGCCTGCGATTCCCTCGCCCTGTCAATGATGGGCAATGACACCCCCTCGGACTACGGCAGAACAATAGTCAGCCTCCTCGAAAACTACGCAAACCGCGAATACGTACCAGCAATGGCAGGCATACTCGAAAGCAAAAGCAACCTCAAACAAAGAATAAGCATGATCGCAAGATTCAAACAGGGAGCATACAAGTGGTCACCGCTTGCTGCCATAATCCTTGTAACCCTCTGCTGTATAGGCCTCGTAGACGCAAAAAGAAAACCCGCAAAAACACCATTCACTAAAACTCTCGCAAACGGAATACAGGTCCAGCTCATCGGCGTTTGCGAACACCCCGGCAAGCAAGGCCAAAAGAACCGCTACAAAAACACAACATGGTGGTCCCCGGACGGCAATCCACTAGACTACCAGCTATACGATCACACAGGCGGCTGGGTAGCTGTCCGTGATGGCGAAAGAGGCTACGAATTCACCGCCAAAATCACAAACGCACCTGATGACATTAACGCAAGAATGAAGGTTATACCATCAGGTTCCTCCGTAGGAGGCGGCTCATCCAGACCGGATATGTATGGCTCACAGCTTAAAGATTTGCGTTACATCGGAACTGTCCTGAATAAGGACCTCCAGACATGCAATGTCTCAGTAGGCATAGCATCGGGCTTATGGCAAACTGTTGCCCAGTCCCGGAAAAGCAAGGTTGACGGCTCATGGGGTTCCCCGTCCTCAGGGACAGAAGACGGCTCAATAGCATTCACCAAACCATTTGAAACAGATGGCAAAACAACAATAACAGTCACCCACGAAATGAACAAAAGCGATGTAAGATTGATAGCTGTAACACTTGATGGCAGGGAACACAAACCGACAAGGTCATCAGCCTCCGGAGGCAGCTTCACACAGGTAACATTTACATATCCTTTAAAACTGGAGCACATAAAATCATTCAAACTCCAAAAAAGAAGTTACCAATGGACAAAATTCAAAAACGTAAAACTAATCCCGGATGACAAAAAGATTGTCAAAGATGTAACCAGCAATCAAAACATCATGAATCCAAAGGTTCTCAATAACGGCATTTCGGTTGAGTTGCTGGGCGTCTGTGAACATCCAAATAAAAAGAGCAAACACAGAGATAGCACTACTGATGATAATTACTTCTGTTGGACTCCGGATGGCAAACTGCTTGATGGACAGCTATATGATAGTCCTATAGTTAAAGGAATGAATATTGATGAAGGAAAGCGTGGTTATGAGTTTGTTGCCAGAATAACCAACGCACCAAATGACACATCTGCAGTATTTGATGTGTCCCCAAGAGGATCAAGTTTGGCAACTTCTGGTTTACCAAAATTTGTAAACGATGATAGTCAGGCGGCTGGACCACTAAAGCATATTTGCTATGCCCAGACATGCTTGGATGAGAATATAACAACCTGCAATGTCTCAGTAGGTATAGCTAGTGGTCCTTGGCAAACGGTCTCAAAAAGCATTAAGATATCTAATGATGGCAAATGGATGTCTTCATTCGGAATCGGCAATAGAGGTGCTGTAGCATTTGCTGTACCGGTCGAAATGGATGGCGAAACAACCGTTTCGGTCACCCATGAAATGGGCAATAGTGATATTCGCATGATTGCACTAGACATCAACGATAAGGAGTACAGAGTTTTACGAAATACAAGCAAAGGCAACAAAGGCTTTACACAACTGACGGCGATATTCGACATTAAACTTGATCAGGTTAAATCATTTGTCCTGCAGGAAAGAAAATATCAATGGGAAAAATTCAAGAATGTAGTACTATTGTCTAAAGATGACTTACCCAATGGCAAAATCATGCTATGGGTAGAAGATTTCTTCAAAAACAATTACAAGGACATAACCGCACGAAAAACTATTCGCTGGGCAGATTACAAACAGCACGACAACGGAAACCAGTCAATCAGATATAAATACGAAGCAGAAATCCACAACAAGGACAAGATCATAAACAATGAGATATTCGAGTTTGACAAAGACGGCAAATTCGTTTCCGTCAAAGACGCAGACGCTGAAAATTACGTTCAGGGCTGGGTAGAAGACTTCTTCGCCAATAACTACCGCGACATAACCGCAAGAAAAACGATATCCTTCTCCGACGTAACCGAACACGATAACGATAATGTATCAATAACATACAAATACGAAGCAACAATCCGGAACAAGGACAAGGTAATAAACAACCAGATATTCACCTTCGACAAAAACGGTAAATTCATCTCGGTTGAGGATGTTGCTTCAATTGATCTTTCACTGCCCGAACTGACCGCACCTGCATCCTCAAGCAAACGTGTATCCTATGCTTTAAGTAAAATAGAATCACTCTTCAGACGCATAGATTCCGCATCCGAAGAACAACTCCTCGCCTCAGCAGGCTACTTCGACCAGATCAACGAATTCTGCGACGACCTCCAGGGCAAAAACGGCCAAACCCTCCCACGCGCCGAATGGGGCAAGCTCTCCGGTGCCGATGTCGATTCCGCCCTCAAGATCATCGCCCAACTCGAAAACACCGCAGAAGGCTGTCGCGACCTCGCTGACGGCAAACATACCCAATTACTCAACGACCACTACAAAACGCTTAAAAAACAATACACCCAACTATGCGCAGCTCTCCGTCCCGGATCGGCCAGCAACACAACCGCAGCAAACTCAATCGAACAATATCTCGGCACCTGGGATATGGTAGAAATAAGAGGTTTTGCGGTCGATCATATAAAATCCATGACAGTCGTTATCAACTCTGATTATACTATGTCATTTGAATTCCCGGACAAAGAGGATAAATCTGAAGCAACAAAGTTACCTTGGGTCTTTGAAAACGGATATTTACTAATTGACGATGAATATTTTGCAAATCTTGACGATGGCTTACTGAGAATAATCTCAGGCTTACATTCAATCACAGGTGATGGCAATGTCATCATCCTCAAAAAGAAAACACAGAAGCCCATCAGCAATGCAATCGAACCATACTTAGGCGTTTGGAATTCGGTTGAAATAAAAGGCAAGCGAGTGGACCATATGGTTTCGTATACGCTCACCATTGATCCAGATGGAACCATGCTCGCCGAAACAACTGACAACAAAGGGGAATTCCATGCCAGTAAGGGTACCTGCATCTTTAAAAATGGTCGATTGGTCATGGAAGATGGAGGAGAGGATATTTATATCAGCCTAGCTGATGGTCTACTTTCACTGACTGGTGAAGATTCCAAAATCATCCTCAAAAAGAAAACGCCCCAAATCCAAACCTACTCAATCGAACCATATCTTGGCATCTGGGATGCCGTAGAGGTGAAAGGCAAAGATACCGACGAAATTAAAACAGTGGCAGTCGAAATCTACTCTGATAATACCTTATCCATCGAATTTACTGACAACGAGGGTATCTTCAAAGCAGTTAAGCGTGTCTGGACACTCAAAGACGGCAAGATGATTGTCAACGGTGGTGACGCAACCGCCACCCTCGCCGATGGCTTACTGACAATGTCAGGCGACGGCACTACAGTCACCCTGAAAAAGAGAAAAATAAACTCAGCCGCCAACTCAATGGACCCATTCCTCGGCACCTGGACCCTCGTTGACGTAAAAGGCCAAGACTCCGACGACATAGTCACCCTCAATATAACCATCACCTCAGACGGCAATATCACCATTGAAGGTACCGACAAAAAAGGAAAGAATAAGTCCGAGACCGTAAAATACACCTTAAGAAATGGTCGTCTGTATATCGATCAGGACAAAGGCTTGATCTCCCTCAAAGGGGACCAACTAATACTAATCGGAGGCAACAAAATAATAACACTAAAAAAGATAGAACCACAGAAATCCGCCACCTCAATCGATCCATACGTAGGCACCTGGCACCTCGTCGAAGCAACAGGCGAAAGTGCG
>DAOWHR010000247.1 GCA_030641315.1 Anaerohalosphaeraceae bacterium
ACTGAAACTCATGTTTATATCGGCAAGGAACTAAGGCCGCTTTCGACGGAGTTGAAGATCAAATTGCCGCTGACGGAACAAAAATTAAAAGCGCTGCCTTTTAAGCCCAAGTTTGTTGGCCTTGCGATGAGTGCCTCAATGCAGGGCAAATACCAGGTCGAACTGATTTACGAACCTGAACAGACAACTTTCTGGGCAAGTGATGAGGCAATGGATGCCTATAAAGCGGTAACACCTTATCACCTTATCATACAGGTCAAAGAAGAAGACTGGAAAACAACCGAAGAACAAGGCGAGGTTTCCAGAGAAGTAACCTATATGTTCCCCGAACAGTTTGTTCGTAAGGGCGAGATCAGACTTGCCGACGATCAAAAACCAGGTGTTGCTGTCTTTAAGGTTACACGCGCAAAACAGGAATAGACGTTAGTCTTCCTTTGCCGACCCCTTAGCGAAAACGATCACAGTTTCGATCACCATCCAAACCGCAAGAGCCAGCACTGTTGTGCCGATTGCCGCAAGAAGCCAATTCTTTTGAGCAAAGAAGCCGGTTTCTTCTGCGGTTAGCTGCAAGGTGAGCGCCCAGCAAGTCATAGTCAATATCGCCGCACATGGTACAGCGGTCAGAATGTATTTCAAGCCGCCCTTCTTTTTAAGATACATCGAGATCACCAGAAGCGCAAGCGCCGCCAGCAATTGATTGACAGAACCGAACAATGGCCACAATTTCATTGCCCCTTTGCCGTCCGCTCCAGTCGCGAATGCAAGCATAGCTCCGGTTATCACCGCGATTGAAGTCGCTACCCAGCGATTGGAAAGCGCCTTAAGTTTCAGGTCCGTGGTAAGTTCGCTGATAACATATCTTTGTAGACGTACGGATGTATCGAGAGTCGTCCCGGCAAACGATGCTACAAATACGCCCATAACAGCCGTTCCCACGATTGGAGGTAATTTTAGTGCGCCGATAATATTGGCCGCACCGGTAACAAACGCGGTTAATTTTGCGCCCAATCCGCTGGCGCTGCCCCATGTCGCATAGTGCTCATTCCATGCCGCCCCGCCAGTCAGAATTGTACCGTCATTAAGTTTGTACGCCATCCCGATCCCCGCTCCGACACATATGATAACAAGTATTGCAAGTGCCCCTTCCATCAACATAGAACCGTACCCGATAAACAGTGTGTCACGCTCGTTGGATACTTGTTTCGGACTTGTGCCGCTGGCTACCAGTGAGTGAAAACCGCTGATCGCTCCGCACGCAATAGTAACAAAAAGGAATGGCCACATCGACGGCGCGCCTTCAGGTGTGGGATTGAACGCAGGCGCTGCCATTGAAAGATCGCCCCCAACAGAAGCAACAGCAATACCGCCAACGATAAGTGCCATCGCAACGAACAACTGCCAGGCATTTATGTAGTCACGAGGCTGCAACAGAATATTTACCGGCAATGTAGAAGCTATCCACGCGTATATCAAAAGCAAAATGGTCCACATGCCTGTCGCGGGCATCCATGCAAAGTCAGGAATTGACAGTGAGCCGGGCCATTTTATTTCGATATATGCTCCCAGACCGACAGTCAGATACATTGCTGTTACGGCAACGATCGTAGCCAGAGTAATGTTACGATTTTTTTTATAAACCGCATGACCGAGAGCTATTGCGATGGGCAGTTGCAGCCAGACAGACAGGACCGATTCCGGGTAACTCTTGAAAACCACAGCTATCACAACGCCGAAGATGGCGATAACTATCCACAGCGTAAAGAATATTATGACGAAGAAAATAAAGCGAACTCGTTTGTTTATGTATTTTGCCGCCACTTCGGAGATGCTTGTTCCTTCGTTTCGTATCGATACGACCAATGAACCGAAGTCATGTACCGCGCCCATAAAGATACTGCCGAATACCACCCAGAGAATTGCCGGAACCCAACCCCAGATGATACCGATAGCAGGCCCAACGATAGGACCCGTCCCCGCGATAGAGGTGAAGTGATGGCCGAAGATGATACCTTTTTTGGCAGGTACATAATCAATACCGTCGGCAAGCTCCTTGCTCGGAACAGCGGCACGGTCGTCAAGCTTGAAGATCTTTCGTGCAAGAAATCTTCCGTAAGTGTGATAGGCAACTAAAAATCCCCCCCCGCATAAAACCATAAGCAGCAGTGTTTCCATTATACCTGTTCCCTCATAAAGATGATAGTAATAACATCATACACAACCCACATCAGCCCGAAGCACCAACGCAGGGATAACAACACCATAAAAACAATACATCATCTGAAAAATACCATTCTTATAAGCCCAAGAACAATTGAAATAGTCAGAATAATACCTAGCCATTTCCAAATGTTTTTGCCCGTTTGTTCATAAGACAATCTGTCAGCCTCCTCTACCGAAACTTCAGTTCCAGCCATCGATTTGTGACCTTCGTACTGAAAAGAGTCCGCTATGCTGTTAACAATACTTTCAAATGTATTTGTTTCAGAACCTCTTGAAAAACAACGAAGACCAACCCATCCATCTCTGCATAAGAACTTAACATCCATACCGATGACCTTGGGTTTACTATCACCTTCATAATGAACAACTCCATAAGCTCTATCTGCTGAACTTATAAAATCACTTTTTGAATAAGTTATCTTATAATAATTAATTTCCCTGCCTAGGCCATCCTTTGCATTAATCTCCGCAGAACCGATCATTCGCTCCTTGGCGAGATCGGTCTGTATAAACCTTTTCGCTTTATTATAATTTGATTTTTCAAATTTTCTGTATTGAATAAATATTTGTGACATGTCTGGATTGCTACTATCCCATACACCACAAACTGCTAGAGTCTTGAATGGGTGAAACATGTTGTCTAATTTTTTCTGCCTGTCCAATTGCATGTCACCATACTCAATAATTCTCCATTGATCGGGCAGGACAAAGCTAATGCCGTATTCCTCATTTTTAAAATCCTGGCCCCGAACTCCAGTTTGAATCATATTTATCAACATTAAAACTATAATCTTGATTTTCATATTTCTCTCCACACTTTTTCCTGCCATATGTGTGACTGTCAGGTCAAAATGAAGCTTTCTACTGAGTAGGTCAGAATCCTTTTGGTCATTTCATTTTTGTGCTTGTTTAGGGTTTAGAATTTAGTGCTTAGAATTTTGGCAACACGCCCGCCAACTCAGGAACAAGAACACCCAAAAACAATTCCCGCATTCTAGTTTAAACCATATTATTTAACGCCGTCTGCGCATCATCAGGCGTATAGGAACTTCCTCAAGGTCCAGCAACTCCCTGAACTTATTAATCGCGAACCGCTTGAAATTGTCATCGAACCATTCGGGATTATTAACAAAAAGCAGCAGCGAGATCGGACGAACCGCGACCTGGGTGCCGTAAAATATTTTCGGTATGCCTTTTTTCGTCTTGCCGACCCTGGCTTTGCTGACTTCCATTATGGCACTATTGAGTTTACCTGTCGATACTTCCGTCGAGGCCTGTTTAAATATCTCCATAGACAGATCCAGCACTGATTGGATGTTCTTTCCTTCAGATGCGGTCGTAAACGCGATGGGTGCGTGTTTCAACTGCGGCATTATCTCAATGAGATACTCGCCATAGTCGTCCACATCGGCGATATCTTTCGCCAGATCCCATTTGTTAATGACGATTATGCACGCTGCGTACTCCTCGTTGATTAGCGCTGCCAACTTCTTGTCGACCTGCGAGATCGGCAGCGTCGCGTCAACCATGAACAGTACGACATCGGCGCGTTTGATACTTCTTGCCGCACGAGTGTATCCGTAGAACTCGATGCTGTTAGCAATGCTTTTTTTCTTACGAACACCCGCTGTGTCGATGATGGTTACCTGCGTGCCGTTGTGATCGAATCGAACATCGACCGCGTCCCGTGTTGTACCCGGCACTTCGCTTACGATGACTCGATCTTCGCCTATCACAGCGTTTATAAAAGTGCTTTTGCCGGCGTTGCGCTTGCCCACCACTGCGATCTTTACTTCTTCTTTTTCAGGTATTTCTTTCGGCATATGCTCAAGCTTCTCGACAATACATTCCAGGAGAAGATATTTATTGACAAAATTGGTCGCTGAAATACTGACCGGTTCACCAAAGCCCAGCCTTACGAATTCACCTGCGCCAGCAAGCTGTTTGGGACTGTCAGCCTTGTTGGCAACGAGTATCACATTGAGATCGAGTTTGCGTATCTTCTGGGCGATCTTTGTGTCAAGTGGCATGATGCCCTCACGGATGTCCACCACAAACAGAACAAGGTCAGCCCGCGCGATTGCCAGGTTGATCTGATGTTCCACATGATCGTTGAGTTCGTCGGCATCGACGATACCATAGCCGCCCGTGTCGATCAGTTCAAAGAAACGGTCACCCTGTTCGACGATCGTACTTATGCGGTCGCGCGTAACCCCAGCCGTCGGCTCGACGATGCTGATCATCTTGCCTGCTATCGAGTTTAACAGACTGCTTTTGCCCACATTGGGACGTCCGATTATAGCTACTACTGGTAATGCCAAAGCCCATACCTCATTTTAGATTATTGCTGACAATTCAAACAATCGCCGGATTATAACACATAACAATACAAAAATGAAGCCTGTTGATCCACGCAATCCGTTAAATTTGCTTGCCGTAAGCTTTATATGCATGTAGACTGATCACGATTGAAATTACACGTTCCTGTGCGGATAAGTGTCGTTGTGGTCATAAGTTACGACTATGCTCGTGGGGTTTTACTGCCCTGGAGGGTATAGAAACAGTTCACATGGAGAAAAAAATGAAACACATAACAAAAATTCAATCACCGGCAGTGATCATCGTTTTGATTTTGGCTGTATGTGCCCAAACACAAGCTGGTGATCCGAAGGTGTCCCTGCCCGAACTTGTCGGTAAATCCTTTTCATATCAGGAGATAAATGGAATCGGCCTGGAAGAAGGCGTTACCCGCCGCGACCCCAGCGACGTCATCAAGGTCGGCGACACATACTATGTTTATTACACAAAAGTAACACACAATGAGCTGCCAAAAGAATTTATGCCCTTAAAAGCATCCGGCTACGTCGGCACCGTCTGGTACGCGACATCAAAGGACAAGGGCCTCACATGGACCGAAAAGGGCCAGGCCCTCGGACTCGGCAAAAAAGGAACCTTCGATTCCTTCGCAACATTCACCCCCAACATCGTCAAGTTCGAC
>DAOWHR010000108.1 GCA_030641315.1 Anaerohalosphaeraceae bacterium
ATCGTTGCTCCAGGCAAGGATCCTGTTGTTCTCTGTATCCCAATCTAACTGATCGAAACCTCCTATAGATGCGTAGCAAGGGCCTTCAAGACTGAGCTTTCGTCCCTTGCCAGCGTTTCCGCCAACTGCCTTTGTGACCGCAGGTGCGTTTTCGTTATTGATCTCTATCCTGCCGGGCCCAACCGCAGTGAGTACCTTTGTCGCCTCTTCGTAATCGATCCGCTCACAATAAAGTCTGACATGATTAATAACAACAGCATCCAGCTGACGGACGGTATCAAGCATGACATTTTCACCAGCCATTGTAATACGGCTAAGCTGCATTTCATCCTTTTTCAAAACCTCAGCCACAATTTCGTTAAGCTTGATCATATCGACAGTCAAAGTATCTCCATAGAAAGTACTCTTCGTGACATACTCATCCGTCTTTGACTCCCGTGCGCCAACAACATCGCCGCTAAAGACGATCTGCTGCTTGTCGGCAAAAAATCTCGCGTCATTCTTAGCCGTTACTACTACAGGCCATTGCTCACCTGCCGGCTTCTCATCGCCCGCTTTGACATCAGTTGCTTTTTCAACACCACCCATCATCGAAATATCATCGGTATAGAAAACAAACTTGACAGGACCGCCCGCAACGGTGTCTCCTGAAAGGATATTATGATCGAGACTTTCGGCATAGAAACGTGCGTTCTTTTTGGTCTTATCTTTTCCGTAAAGTTCAAGCTGAGACTTATCGGGGCACAGTACACGCACTGCATCCCTCTTACCCTGCTCGTTATCCGCAAAATATATCCTGGCAAACTCTGTGTTCAGATTGCCTCTTATGGAATCGAATTTGACATTGCCAGCCAGTTCGGCCTGCTTAATATCGCCAGCCTGATCGAATTCAAAATCCGCCCCGTCAGCCGACATTTTTGAGCCGCCTCTGTCGCCGCCTTTGACCTGGGCAGACAAACCGCCGGAGAAAACAGCAGACTTTATTAGCAGGGACTCGCCCATTTTGTAACTGGCATCCTGTGCGAACGCGACATCCATAAGTCCATCAAAAAGCATCTCGGCATTTTGTTCCGGCTTTGAAGCGTCGGACGATGTATCATCCCCAGCAACCATAACCATCCTGCCCGGGCCAAGTACTTTTGCTTGATCCTTGTCACGCAGCCACGTTACTGAACCAGCCGTCTCTAAACTCGAACCGACAATGTCCTGACCCTGAGTTGAACCGGACATGTTCAGCGTCACAAGATCGCCGTTTTCTAAAGGCCTCATTTCAAGCTCGTTGCCGTCAACGTCGTATTTGATAATTCCGCATCTGGCTACGGTAGTTTCTATCCCCTTATCTTCCAGTATCGCCCTGACCTCTACAGCTTTGCCCTTAAGCTCAACCATGCAGCCAGCAGGCTCGGCCCCAGCCATAATAATCTCGTCTTGCAGCATTGGCCTTACCATTACCCCGCCATCGCAGGTAATATAAATATCGGTCTTTTCACTGTCAGTTGCGATCTTTCCAGAGTCACCCGACTTTGCCGCACCATCGATAACAGGCTCTGTAGATGTTTCTTTTTCTGCGCCACCGGCATCAACCGCATTCTTATCCTTCTTGCCACTGTCTGAAAACAATATATTATCAATGCTTACCAACTCCGCGCCAACCACCCTTAGCTGCTGACCATAACGAATCGTAACGTTTTTGTCTAACTGGCATTTATAATAGTCCTTTTCGCCCTTGCCAGCATCAGGTTTAGCCGTCACTGTTTCATTGCCAGACCCCACTGCGACCACAGGTTTCGCTGCTGCCGGGGAACCATCCTCCAATACTGAAAGAGCAATGTAGTCAAGATCAATTATATTGAGATACTCTATCCTTCCAAGTGCTGGATTATTGAGCAAAAGCATACCAGTCCCTACCATCTCGCTTTCACCTGAGATCACCTTGACATGGCCGTTCGTAGCGAACTCCGAACGTTCACTGGAATAATCCACATCATCCATGTAAATAGTACACTCGAAAGGATTTGCCGGATCAGTGCCAATAATTACAATCTTAACATTATCCGACAGCCTGGCATCTAATGGCGTTGGTTCACTGCCGGTCGTATCCATCTCAACATTACCCGTCTCAGCGGTAACTTCGCACCTGAACTTGTCCTCGTAAACATTCATATAAGGCCCGCGAAGCCGCCACCTCGAACTGCCCTGTGAGGGATTTAGAAGTTCATCAAAACCGAAAATTCTCTTAACTTTGCCGGTTTTTTTATCGACTGTGCGGTAGACTGAAACTCCAACCGGACCGACTTTGACATTATCGATAACATTGCCCTGATCGTCAAATACGGGCACTTCTATTTCGCCGGAACCTGACGTCTTTGGTACCGTTAGCTCAGGTGTATCGACAAGCCTGTTGACCACAACGAACGC
>DAOWHR010000254.1 GCA_030641315.1 Anaerohalosphaeraceae bacterium
AAAAAGTTTAAGTGCTCTAGCTTTGTACCAAGCCGGATTTGACGTGGATGTCCTGCTGCGGGTATGGAATTGACAGGCCGTTTGCTTCGAGGGCGACTTTGACCTTTTCGGTAATGTCGAAATAGACGTCCCAGTAGTCAACTGATTTAGTCCACGGTCTTACGACGAAGTTTACGCTGCTGTCTCCAAGTTCTGAAACAGCGACGGTTGGTGCTGGTTCATCGAGTACCCTTTCGTCTGCATCGAGTACTTCTCTGATTACTGTCTGTGCCTTTTGGAGGTCGTCATCATAGGAAACGCCTACGACAAGGTCGACACGCCTTGTTCCGTTGACCGAGTAGTTTAAAATGTTGCCGCCTGTGACCTGTGAGTTTGGGATGATGACGCGAATGTTATCAGGCGAGCTTAGTATAGTGTTGAAGATCTGTATCTTCTCTACGACCCCTTTGGCACCTGAAATCTCGACAAAATCACCAACCTTAAACGGCTTGAAGATGACCATAAGGATACCTGATGCGAAATTGGACAACGAACCCTGAAGAGCGAGTCCAATAGCAAAACCGGCAGCGGCAAGGGCTGCAACAAATGAAGATGTGTTAGCACCAAGTCTATCAACAACGGCTACCAGTACAAACAACAACAAAACTACATAACTGAAATTCTCAACAAAATTGACCAAAGTTGTATCTACCTTTGCTTTAGTCATTGCTTTTGCGATTAGCTTTGAGACGAGCTTTGCGAGCCATTTTCCTACAATAAATATGACTATGGCAGCAAGAATCTGTAATCCGTACTTTGCGAGATAGCCATAGATCATTGTCAGAACTTCTTCGGCTTTACTGATAACATCAGTGTTTTCGGCAGTTGCTTCCGCTAATAATTGCCACATATTAATCCCCTTTCAAAAAATTCAGCATTATTTGATTAACGCAGATCGATAATTAGAATTTGACAAACAATATCATTTTACCCCATTGAAATTTAATTTATTTCAACATGCGGGTAATAATACCGAATGACGGGGGAATGTCCAGTCTTTTTTTGCGAGATGAGTTGTGAATTAACGCATTGTTAATTTGTCTGGAACGGGAGTTTTGTTTCTGGCTGCCATTGAATTTTGGCTGCGCCGAGAACTGTTCCGGTAGCCTCGGCCATATCTACGAGTGCTTCCTGGTACTCAACTAATGCTGCTATTTCGATGCTTTGAGCATTTGCTAAAGTTGCCTGTGCCTCGAGCACATCGGTGCTTGTTCTGAGTCCTGTTTTAAACTGCCTTATCTCAGCTTCGTATACCTGTCCTTGAAGTATTGCGGATTGTCTGCTAGCCAGAATTTGCTGCCATGCAGCTTTTGCCCTGTCTGAGGCCGCTAGAACCTCAAGCTCTATCATTGTTATTTTGCCTTGTTTCGTAGTTAGAGTTTGCATTCTTCGGTATTTTGCCTGAAGTAGAGCGCTTTTTGCAGCCTTGTTTCCAAGTGGAATCTGGAGATTTATACCGAATCTGTGGTCTTCATAGTTTTTATCCCAGATCCCATCGAAAGAGTCTCTCCTCTTTATTCCAAGGCCATTTATCCTATACATGTAATCAACTGATAAAGCAGGAAGAGTCTGGTTCTTGAGGTAGTCTAAGCGGGTGGTATTTTGGGCAAGTTGTAGTTCTAATTCGAGCATATCCATCCTGTTTTCGGTCGCGGCGGCGATGAGGCCTTCGGTGTCAAAATCGTAATCGACCGGATCGGGCGGGGTCATGGTTATGATCTTAGTTTGGCTGTCGATGTCGAGTCCGGGCATGTTGAGGGCCTGTTTGAGCTCTCTTTGTTTTTGCCTTACGAGGTTTTCGGTGGTAATGATGGCCTGTAGTGTTTGAGCTAGACCTGCTTCGGCGCGAAGAATCTCAATCTTTGGCAATTCTCCTACTTCGACAAAATGCTTTGCACGGTCAAGCTGGGCGTTTGCCAGTTCATATTCTTCTTTTCTTAATTGAAGCTGCCTTCTTGCAGCGTAGAGTCTCCAATAGGTACGTTCGACAGCTGCGAGTACACTTATGACCTGCAATTTTGTCTGTGCATCGACAATATGGCTATCGTACTGAGCCAGTCGAATCATGTATGAGTTATAGTTATTTTTACCCGCGCCCTTCAAAAGAGGCTGACTTATTGAAAACGTCAGGGCGTCTGAGTAAGATTCAGATAAAGCAGAGTCAGAGCGATCTGTTTCTACATGATTATCAACCAAATTAAAATTAATTTCACCTCCAGTCTGAAGGGGCATTTGCACTCCCAGATTGGTCGATCTGTTCTCACTCTGAGAACCAGACGTACTATAGAGTAATTCGCTGTCACCTATTGATTTTGACATACCAGCATTGAAGATCCATTCGAACCTTGCACGTTCCTGGTTGAGTTGTTCAGCCTGGATTGTCGGTTTAATTAGCTGTGCCTTCAGGTCAAGGTTATGTTTGAGAGCGGTAGCACGACAACTTTCCAGAGTCAGTTCCATTTCTTCCGTTGGTGTCGGTGGAGATATTTTTTCTTCGGTAACTTCGACAGTATTCTGTTGGGGTTTGAAGTTTTCAATCTGTCTTAGCTTTTGCTGAGGCACCTCTGGCGTCTGATGGGTTGACGAATCGCATCCGCAAAATACAGTCAGGAAAAAACCATTTGATAATATTATTAAAGCTACTTTTGTTTTATTCATGTCTTAATGCCTCAATCGGGTCAAGTCTTGCGGCTTTTATTGCTGGGAACATACCGAAGACAACTCCTACAATTGCTGAAAAACCAAACGATAAGATAATTGCCCAAAACGGTATATGTGCCTTGTCAAGCCCGTTGGGGATGATAGTCATTGACCAGGCAATCAGTTGGCCGAATCCGATACCTATCAGACCTCCGAACATACATAGTATAACCGCTTCGATCAGGAACTGGAGAAGTATAGTTGTGGCTCTTGCGCCTACTGCTTTTCTGAGGCCTATTTCTCTTGTTCTTTCCGAAACAGAGACAAGCATAATGTTCATAATTCCAACGCCGCCTACAACGAGCGAAATCGAAACAATTCCACCTGCAATAGCTTTCATTACCGCAGAAATCCGTTTAAAACCTTCTACAATTTTTTCCACAGCTTCGAGTCTGAAAGTATCCGGTTCTCCGGGCTTTAGTTTTCTTACCCGGCGCAGATAGAATTTAATTTCTGCCTGAGCTTCTTCAGAAAGTTGGGGGGTTCTGCTTGATGCGACGACAAATATCCAGGGCTTTCCGAGAATTTTGTAGAGCGTTTCAAACGGGACAAATATTTCTCCCTGCGGTGCCCTGTCGCCTATCATTCCAAACAAGGAGGGCTGATCCTTTTCTTCAACGAGACCGATAATTTTATAGGATCTTTGGCCGGAAATAATGTTCTGACCTGTGCAGTCCCGGTCGAGATGCAGTTTGTCCCTTAGTGTCGGAGTGATCAGGCAAACCTGCCTTGCGTGTTGGGCGTCTATTGCTGAAAATGGCCTTCCCATAATGACTGCCCTGTTTTCGACATTGTGCCATGCTTTGTCAATGCCAGTTATCGAGACGGATTCAAGTGTTTTATCTCCGAATCTGGCGGACTGGCTGGACTGGCATGTTCGAGCAAATTGTTCTACCGAAGGACAATTTTCGAGCATGTCTTCAAACTCTTCAGGTTTTAAAATGATGTTGCGCCATGAGGCATGCCTGTGTGGTCCTGTATCGGGACGATTTGCCATGATGAAAATGCTGTTTGTATTTGCCATTGTCTCAAATTCGTCGAGCACCTTTGTTTGCAGTCCTGTAAGAGCGGCTATCACACCTGTTACCGAAGCTACTCCTATTACCAGCCCTACTGTTGTAAGGGCTGATCTTATTTTGTTGGCACGTATCTGGCCCAGTGCAAGCAGAACGCTTTGTATGAATAGTCTGATCAAGGCGGCAATGCCGTATAAAATTGTTTTCATATCTGTTCCCTCCTTTCGGCGGATTCGTCAGAAACAATTTTTCCGTCAACCATTCTTATGACACGTCTGGTGTGACTTGCAACGGTTTCTTCGTGTGTGACCATTATGATGGTCTGACCCTCGGCGTGGAGCTTGTCGAAAAGCGCGAGTATGCTGTCGCTTGTTTTTGAGTCGAGGTTGCCTGTCGGTTCGTCAGCAAGCAGTATGCTCGGTTTGCAAATGAGGGCGCGAGCGATTGCGACCCTCTGTTTTTCTCCGCCTGACATCTGGTTTGGTTTGTGTTTTATTCTTCCAGTAAGTCCAACACGTTCCATGACGTTGTTCACCAGCCCCCTTCTTTTATGCCACTTTCCTGTCTTGGAATAGACCAGGGGCATTTCAACGTTTTTGAAGGCGTTTAGTCTCGGCATAAGTTCAAACGACTGAAAGACGAAACCTATTCGTTCATTTCGCACATCGGCAAGTTCGGCTCCTGAGAGCTTTGACATATCCCTGCCAGCGAGGGAATATTTCCCTGAAGTTGGGCTGTCGAGACATCCCATGAGATTCATCAGCGTACTTTTTCCGGATCCGCTCGGCCCCATGATGGCCACGTATTCATTTTCTCCAATGCGCAAATCAACGCCGTCAAGGGCATGGATGTATTCTACTCCTACCTTGTATATTCTCTTGACATTATCAAGGGTTATCAGTGAGGTGTCCATAGTGCGATCCATCAAGATTTCTCCGCTTTTTCCAACTCGGCAGAGATCTTATCTTTTTCCGCCTTTGCAGCTTCTTCTTTTGCTTTTACTTCCTGTTCATCCTGTATGACCTGGTCATGCTTTATGGTATCGAGAACCTTGTACGGTCCGACAACTATCTTGTCATCTTCGGTTATTCCTGCCTCGATCATGATATGAGTTATGTCGCTTTGTCCGGTCTTTACGGGTGTAACAACCGCTTTTCCGTCAATGATCCTGTAGACAGCCGAGAGTATTGTTTTATTCATATCAATGTGATCGCAGTTTTCCCTGATCTCAAGCGGGAGCGAATCGACTTCTCTTGGAACGACAGCCTGGCTTGGCACTTTCAGGACGTTGTCATGAATTTTTGTCACAATATCAACGTCGGCAGTGAGTCCCGAATACAATTGCCTTGTTCCTTTATCAAGCATGATCTCTGTCTTGAAATATTTCGAGCCGTTCAACCCTCGATCATAGGTCAGTGCTATAGTATCGACAACTCCTTCAAATTCTTCGTCCTGAAAAGCCTGTACCTTAATCTTTGCCTTTTGCCCGATCCTGAGATTCCCGATGTCCGCTTCGTCAACCTGAGCGACAAGAAGCATTTTTGACAGGTCCGCAACTTCCATGATAACCGTTCCAGGATTATTCATCGTTCCTGTCATAACAAGTTCGCCTACTTCGGCATTGACGCGGGTTACTATACCATCGATGGGCGATGTTATGACCGTGTAACTTAGTGTCTCGATCGCTTGATCGATCCTTGCATCGGCGACTTCGAGGTTGTGATCCAAAACGATGAGGCTCAGTTCGGCTGCCTTTAAACTGTATTGGGCGTTTGCATATTGTGATTCGAGTTCTTCACATCTGCATTGTGCCTGGTCGAATGCTGACTGGCTTACATCGCTGGATTCCAGGAGTTGTTTTTGTCTTTGAGCATCTTTTCGTGCCTGTTTGAGGGTCGCATCAAGTCCTTTTATATTTGCCTTTTGAGCATCAATACGTGCCTTTTCAACATCTAACTGGGCGGCTTGTGAGGCCCGCTGTGCCTTTGCCGAGCGGAGGTTGCTTTCCATGTCTTTCGCGTCGAGACGGACCAGGACGGAGGCCGGTTCATTTTCGTTTCCCTTTGTTACCCGCTGGCCCTCGTCGAAAGGAAGTTCCACAATGCGTGAGGCCATCTTGGCACTGATCGAGACCTTTGTCTTTGGTTCGATCTCGCCCGGGGCACTGACGATCTCTTTCAGTGAGCCAATCCGCGGCTGTTCAATGCGGACCGTAGTGATGTTTTTGTGGGATTTTGATTTTTTCTTCGCTATGCTGCCTACGATAAGGGCGGCGACGGCCAGGACTATAATAATGATTAGAAGCTTCTTAACAATACGCATATATCTGGAACCTTTCCGCAATATTAGGCAGATTATCAATCCACAAACCGCAACCGGCCGATGATAAACGGGCAGCGCTGAATGTCACAATATTATAGACGTAAAACAACCCAAACCGTTACAACTTTTTTGAAAAAAAACTTAAGAACCCTGATCAGAAACGGTCATTTCTTCCTGAAGAACGATCTTTTTGGTTTTTTCGGTTTTTTCATTATTATTGTTTCGCTCTTTGTTTTCAGGTTTAGACTTTGAGTCCAGTTCTTTTGGGCGGACTCTTTCGATCTGGCGAATCCGTAGTTTAGCGATCCAGCCGATGTGAGGACGTCGTTGCCTGACTCGTGGTCCTTTTTGCGGTATTGGCCAGCGATTGTCGCGTAGTACCAGCGGTACGGGAACTCGTGGCCGTGGATGCCGCCGTCTATGCCTGACAGATCGATGTTGCAGGCGTTGGTGAGGTTCTTGTGGGTAACGTATAGAGTGATGTCTTTTGTGTAGTATTGTTCGGCGAAGACAGTTTGTTTGTTTTGCGGAGTGATATCGCCCAGATCTTCCTGCGGCCATTTTGGGGGGACGTATGCATCGAGGAATGTCAGATGAATGTCGGCGGATGTTTTTTCGGCGATGATCTTTGCAGCGGAATCGATGCCCCAGCAGCCTGCTGAGTGGGCGATGAGGTGGATGTGTTCAATTCCGTGGTCAAGAGAGAGTACGGCAGCGGCGAGTCTTGGGCCAGCGATGTCCCGTGAGTATTTTGCAGCTTCGATGGGGTTTGCGACCTGCGAACCACCCTTCCAGTCGAAGTATCCGCATATCCATTCGTTGGGGTCCACTGTTTCGCTTAGAGCGGCTGCGATGTCGGCTGGCCAGTCATCGGCGGCCTTGTCGAGCCAGCCGTGGGTAACTATGACCATGTTTTTTGCGGTTTTCGGCAATTCGCAGTCAAGTGAGCTGACGATGTTTGGTTCGCAGCTTCGCTGGGGTGTGAGCACCATGTACTGGATGAAATACGTGCCCTGGTCGGCAATGGAAAGTAAAGAATTTTCATCGCGGGAAATAGTGACCGCAGCTTCAAGCTGTTCATCCATACCAGCGGACCGCAGGAACTTTATGAATTTTTGCCTGTTCTGTTCGATGTCAGCTATTACCGCTGCGTGCGATAATATTATCAAGGCAATGATCAATGCCTTTATACGTAATGCCATAGTAATCATCCTATTGGTGTAAAGGTAAGTTAATTTTTGTCGGACTTTTCGGTTAAAATTTCCATAATATTTACTCCGTCAGGAATCATTTGGTTCTTTTGTGTTTAAGGCGATTTGCCTTATTGACGCCAGGTCGAGTTTGCCGGAACCGAGCAGAGGCATTTTGTCTATTTGGACGTAGCTGGTCTTTCGGGGCTTCCACATGTTTGGGACATCGCTTTGGGTCATAATTTCGTGGAGTTTATCAGCGTTGCCTGCGGCGGGGAGATAGAGGACGACGAGTTCTTCGCCCTTTTTTGGTTCGGGAATGCCTATTACGGCTACGATCTGTTCGTTCGAACCGATGGCGCTGAGGTAGACTTCTTCGACGCCAATATGAGGTATCATTTCGCCGCCAATCTTGCTGAATCTTGAGAGGCGGTCAGTGATGGTAAGGAATCCGTCTTCATCGAGATGGCCTATGTCGCCGGTATTGTACCATCCGTCCTTTAGTACCTCGGCTGTTTTTTCGGGCATTTTGTAGTAGCCCTTCATTACGTTCGGACCCATGACCGTTATTAGTCCCGGCTGGCCGGTTTCGAGTGTATTGCCGGTGTCGGGGTCCACTATCTTAACGGCAACGCCTGGTATTGGGTGCCCTACCGAGCCGGGTTTGTTGCCTGTCTGTTCAAGGTCGCCGCGATTGACGTCGGGAACATTCAGAGCGACGACGGGAGAAAGTTCGGTTGCGCCGTAGCCTTCGTAAAGCGTAATGCCGAAACGATCCTGATATGATTCTGTGAGACGTTTTTTAAGTTTTTCGGCTCCGACGGCGACAAGTCTTAGAGAGGCGAAGTCTTGAGGTTTGGCACGTCTTAGGTACGCAAGCAGGAAAGTCGGCGGCGCGAAAAGTATCGTCGAGTGATTATTGCGTACGGCATCGGCAACGGCGAGTCCGTCGATCGGTTGAGGTATATAATTTGAAGACACGCCCGTAATGATCGGCAGCCATAGGCCGCAGGTAAATCCAAACGAATGGAAGAACGGCAGGACGACACAAAGATCGTCATCGCTTTCTATCTGAATGATCGACCTTATGGATTCGGCATTTGACAGAATGTTGTGTTGAGAGAGCATGATCCCTTTTGGGGTGCCGGTGCTGCCCGATGAGAAGATGATCGTCGCGGTTGAGTCGGCGGTGACATTTTTCAATCCTGAGAAAGAATTAAGCGGTGCTGCTCTGGCTTTGAGGAAAAGTGACAGCTTCCTTGTCACAGGCATATCTTTTGGCAGGTCGTCAAGAAAGATGAGACCGTTGAGATCGGCGAGGCCCTCAACCTTTTCGAGGATAACTCTGGCGGTTATGATATGCTTAATTTCACACTGGTCGAGGGCGTACTGTCTGGCTGATGGACTTGCTACGTAATTAAGATTTACCGAAGTTCTGCCGGACAGGGCAACGGCGATATTGGCTAGTACACCCCCTACCGACGGCGGTATACATATCCCGATCATTTCCTGATCCGGGGCGATCTTATCGATATGTTCGGCCAGTACCATCGCTGCCATGAGAGTTCGGCCATAGTTTAGTTTTTTGCCGGTTACATCTGTGATGCAGTCCCTGGACCAGTATCTTCGTGCGGTTTTTATAAAGCTGCCTGGGAGGGTGTCGGACGGCTTTCTTTTGTATTGGTAATACTCAGATGAAAGCTGCTGAATCCGCAAGCGTATTTCGGATACGGTTGAGTCAGCAGGCATTGCGTTTCCAAAATGTATTGCTACCGGGTATGGAAATTTTGTGGGCATGCCTGCAAGCAAAGAGCCGTGGTAATAGCTGAAAATGCTGCCCCATGCGCCTCCTATATAGACGGGGATAACAGGGTAGTCAGTCCCTTTGACGATACGCTCAAAGCCTGGTCTGAACTGGCGGAGCAGGCCGTTTCTGGTGATCGACCCTTCAGCGAAAATTCCGACGAGATAGCCATCGTCCATTGCCTGTCGAGCGGCACGGAGGGCTTCGATAATCTTTTTGGGGGGATCTTCGGAAGATATTGGAATGACACCCATAAGTCTGAAAAACCATTTGAACCGAGTTTTTTCGGCCATATCACGGTACATCAGGAACCTGATACGGCGTTGCTGTGTTACGCCGATAAGAAGAGCATCGATCCATGAGACATGGTTGGAGACGAGAAGTGCGGGGCCTTCGATCGGTACGTTATTCGCACCGTGAACTTTTATACGGTAACATATTTTTGTTACAATCAAGGCGACGAAACGGACGAAGAAGTCGGGGAGCATTTTGACAGTGATGATGCAAAGTGCCAGCATCAGCACGCTTAGTACAATGAACAGATTTGCGGCTGACATTGAGAAGTATTTTACCAGCACCGGCACCATGATCGAGGCTATGAGGACACCGAACCAGCCGATCCAGTTTGATGCAGCGAGTACCTGTCCCCTTGTGGCGTGGGGACTTTTGAACTGGACGAAGGAGTGCATTGGTATTATGAACAGACCGCCGCTGACACCGATGATGAAAATCAGGGCAACAGCAGCAATAACAGATCCGTTGATAACAGGATCGTTGATCCCAGGTTTATTAATACAGCCCAGGCCAAGAGTGGATAAGGGTAATCCTATGGCACCAATCTGAACTATGCCAAATTCAATGTTGCGGCCCGATATTTTTCCAGCCAGATACGAACCGACTCCTATGCCGAAAGCTGCTGCAAAGAATAAATATTCGCTTTGAATCTTGTCCAGTTGGAGATTGTCCATTCCGTAAGGTCCTAGATTGACGTAAAGGAAACCTCCAAAGAACATAAAATAGGCAGCGCCCAGGACGGCCATTAGAAGTTCCCTGTCCTTACGTACATGAGCCATAGTATGCCAAATATCACGTAGGAAGAAGATCGACGGTCGAATTTTTCCGCCTGCAGGTGGTGTTTTGAAGATCGGCTTAGAAGTGAACAGGCCAACAATTGCGACAACGACGCAGATGGCTGCAATGGGACTGTAACGGCCTCCAAATACCTTTTGAATGAGGAATGGAGTGCTTGCGGTTCCTATGATTATCGCAAGATATGTGAAAGATTCAATAAGGCTGTTTGCTTTTGAGAGCTTGTCCCGTGTGACCAGTTCGGGGATTATGCCGTATTTGGCAGGTGCGAAAAAAGTGCTTTGAGCGGCCATGGCAAACAGAAGGACGTAGAGCATTATGGTGCTGTGTAAATAAAAGGCGATCAGGCCGCCGACCATGACCAGTATCTCTGTAAACTTGACGGCGACAATAACCTTCCGTTTGCTAAACCTGTCGGCGACAGTGCCAGCAAAGGCTGAAAAGAGCAGGAACGGAACAACAAAGACCGCGCCGGCCAGTGCCCTGGTGAAGAATGCGGAATCAGGGTCACCGCTGGTTGTGAGGAACAGTATGATAGCTACTTTGAAAATGTTATCATTAATCGCGCCGAGGAACTGGGTGGCGTTTAGCCATGCGAAAGAATGACCGGTTGACTGTGCTGCATTTGACATTGTTAATCTCCGTAAATTTCCAATGTACAATTAGAGCAATTAAATTTTTAGTGCTCTAAAACTATTTTTTCAGGTGATCGATGATGCCTCCAAGTACGTCCTCGCGCAGTTCGGCAGTTTCGTTCAACAGTTCATGTTTTGCCCCAGCGAGCATGTATATTTGAGCATTTGTAAACCTGGATCTGATGTACTTAAGGTTGTATTTCCAATCAATAGTGCTGTCCCTTTGGCCCTGAATGACAAATATTTCTTTATCGCATGGATCAGCTCTTTTAATGCGGGCATTCCATTTGTATAGAGCTTTGACCCATTTTAACGGCACTTTTTTGATATTCAGATAGTCATCATCCCTGGTGAATTTCAGGAAGGATGTATCACCGGAATTATTTCGACAAAGCCGCGGTACCGAAGTTCTGAAAGGTTTGTAGAGCATATAGCTTAGTTTTGATTTTATCCAGGCTACGGGTCGAACGAGAGGTGAGACGAGGATGACTTTGTCAAACAGGTCCGAATCGCCATTTAGAAGGATGGCGATCGGGGCACATGCGCCAAGGCTAAACGCGACGATATGAACAGGTGTATCGGTATAGCCGGCGACGAGGTTTCGGAAGGTTTTCAGTACCGAACCATATTGAGCGAAATCTTCTATGCTGCCTTTTGGTCCGGTGGAGAGGCCGTGGCCAGGCATGTCGTAGAGAGCAACGGCATATTGATTTGCGATAAGGGTGGCGATGATGTGCTTTAACTGGCCGCTGTGGCTGAGGTAGCCGTGCATGAGGATGACGGTTGCTTTGTGTTGCGGCGGGATGTAGATATGGGCGGCAATATCAAAGGCATCGGCCTTGAATGAACCGAAGATGTGCTCAACGGCGGGGTTTGGGACATCCAAGCCGTAGTGCGCGAAGTAGTCGAGTACGGGCTGTGTGTACCGGTTCAAATCGACCGCATCGAGTGGTACAACGCCCTGCCTGATTTTATCAATGTCGTTTGTCATTGTACTAATGCTCACCATTTTGTGTAAACTCCACACCAGATTAACATAAGATCGTTAAAATGGCCAATATTATTCGTCTTTTAATGGGCAGCTAATTAATGTTTCGAGTGGTCCATGTTGTCGAGCTCATCTTCTGTTAGAGGTTTGTGCTTTTTAATACCATCGATCCATTTTAAAGCTCTGTCGTTTGGTTTGAAAGGCTTTACGATCTGATCGGTAATATCTATCAATTCGGCATCTTCGGCCTGATAGATCATATCCCATTTAGAAATGATGATGTCAACACCAGCATCCTTTGCGATTTTTGGTATGTCCTTTTCGATAAACTTCAGCATGTCGTCAACAGGTGCGGTGCCGAAGCCCTGACGGTGTCGTTTTTCCTGCCTTGCGGAACCCCATGCAACAAGCTCGGCAAGTTTTTCAGTATCACCGTCAGCCTTTGCTTTGTCTCGTTCAGCCATTTTTGCTTTCAGCTGTTTATCATTGAAATCTGATGCAGCAAAAGCAATTGCGACAGCTCTTGAGTCGAATATGCCGACACGAAGGAGTTCTTTTTTTGCCTTTTCCATTTGCCCCATTGCCAAGACTGTTCCGATTGAACAGACTGCCAGTAGAAGCAACATTACGTTGACTTTTTTGTTCTTCATTTTAATCTCCGGTAACATTTGATTCTATCAATTTTGTGTTAACAGTTTTTGGGGCCGTTTACGAAACGCCGAGAAATATTTGGCCAACGAGATTGAAGACTTTTCTTTGGCTGGGTCGTATCCTCGTATTTTGAAACTTTTCACCCTGCCATAGTACCCTATATTGATGACGAAGGGGTAGATAATATTAACCAGTCCGCACGGCTGGGTGATGCGTCTTAACATCCTTTTGGCAATGGCAGTACGTGAATAGAATTTGCGAATCATCCAGTCGGAACCTGCCTGGAGTTGTTCTGTCGTCATCTGTTTGGGTTGGAAAACAACATGGCGGTAGTCATAATTTTCAAGATCGTCATCAATGATACGGTGTTTCATCTGGTCATGAAGGACAGTGCCTGGCAAGGGTGTCATTATTGCAAGCTGTATCGCGTCTATGCCAATTTTGTTTAACATATTCAGTGTTGAACTGAATACTGTGACATCATCATTGTCAAAACCAACGATTATTCCTGATTCGACCATCATTCCAAAGCTGTGGAACCTTGCGATCGCATCGTGATAGTGCTGGGCGGGTTTGATGGCTTTGTCCTGCATTGCGAGTGTAGTATCGTTGAACGTTTCAAGGCCAACGAAAACGCCGATACAGCCGGATTCCTTCATAGCAATGAGAAGCTCCCGGTCATCGGCCAGTTCGACCGAGGCCTGTGTGCCCCATTGCTTTTTGAGAGGCGTTAGTGCCTTGAATAACTCTATGGCGTATTCTCTGTTCTGGGTAAGGTTGTCGTCAACAAACATGAAGAACTTTTCTTTGAATGAACTTATTTCGGCAACTACGTCTTCTATTGGCCTGGTGAAGTGTCTGGCTTTGTGAAAAGCACTGATCGAACAGAAATGACACTTGTTCTTACAGCCGACTGTGGCGAATGTTGAGTTTGCCGTTATGTAATTTTTGCTGCTGACCAGATGCCTTGGCAGTGTTTTTGGTACAACAGGTTCCGGGGCACCGTGGTAAATATTTTTGAGCTTGCCGTTTTTGACATCCTCAATGATTTTCTGCCATGCGCCTGAGGCTGACCCGATGACTATCGCGTCAGGGTGTATTGAGGCCTGCTGCGGGTTCAGGGTGGGGTAGAAACCGCCGAAGACAACGGGCACGCCTTTGGCCTTGAAATGCCTTGCGATCTCATTTGCACGGGGCAATGTCGCAGTCATTACGGTTACGCCGACAAGATCGAACTTAATGTCTGAAGGAATATCGTCGAGTTGTTCGTCGATCATTGTTATTTCTGCGTCATCTGGTGAAAATTTAGCGACTGAAAGCAGCGACAACATTGAAAAGCGAAAGGGTTTGCCGTTAAAGAATTTTCGTTTGCCGATCTTTTTCCAGTTTCCTGAAGCCGGTGATATTAGCAGAATCTTCATTTTTTCATCTCCTTATATCTTATGTTTTCATTTACACACGTTTAAAAATCATTCTCAGCAGGAGCCGGTGACGGTATTGAACTTGCCGCCACCGGCTTACGGAGATTAATACCAAACTATTATTCCAATAAATCCATAAGACTTAAAGCAATACGCGTACCAGAAGAAGATGTCTCACTTAAGGGCTCTATTGGCAAGGACTTAGACTCAGACGCCCCAGAGAATGTAAATATTCATTAAAACGCTATTGACAATTAATGCACACATCAATTACAATTAATGTATGGCAAAGACGCTGATCAAATCCAAAAACATGGAATTCTTTTCGCTTGTTTCTCAGGCGGCATTTACTAACCCATTCAGCCAACAGCGGTTTGAGATAGATCGTAGAATTTCAGGTGCCGATCCCGACAGTTCGTGGCTGGAAATAATGCCCGAAGCAGTACGTGAGATAGCCAGGCGTATCGGGGAACTTGACAAGGACGGTTCCGCCAGAATAGAGGACTTCCCGAAAAAAGACCAGCGAACAATGGAACATGTGTTTTTGTTCGACATATTCCACATGTTCAACGAGCAATTCGATCAGTTGATACTCGACCAGATCAGTGCCGGTGAAGAATCTATCGAAGTACCATTTGCAGTAAAGGCGATCTCGCTGCTAATGGACAGAGGTTTTACGGGTTCGAGAGCCTGCAGGTATTTCGCTTTGTTCTACCAGATACGAAGGGCTTACTATTTTATCCAGCAGGGCCTGACGGGCAGATGTGCTTCGATGCGTCAACTGAGGATGAATCTCTGGAACAATATTTTCACACATGACATTGTCAGCTACGAGCAATACTTCTGGGACAAGATGGAAGACTTCTCAACGCTGTTTCTGGGGCCTACGGGGTGCGGGAAAGGCGCTGCGGCAGCGGCGATAGGCAGGAGCGGATTTATTCCGTTCGACGAAAAGAAACATAGATTCGTCGAGAGCTTTACAAAGGCTTTTGTGCCTATAAACCTATCCGAGTACCCGGAATCTTTGATCGAGTCAGAACTGTTCGGCCACAGCAAAGGAGCATTTACCGGTGCGGTATCGTCGCATGAAGGTCTGTTCGCGTTGTGCGGTGTTCATGGATCGATCTTTCTGGATGAGATCGGCGATGTCAGCGGACAGGTGCAGATCAAGCTGCTTCGTATATTGCAGGAGAGAACATTCAGTCCCGTCGGCAGTCACAAAAAGCTGCGTTTCGAAGGCCGGGTGATCGCCGCAACGAACAGGTCCATCAACGAGCTTCGATCCGAAGGCAAATTTCGAGACGACTTTTACTACAGGCTGTGCTCTGACTGCATCGAGGTGCCCGGGCTTGCTCAGCGAATCGCCGAAGACCCTGAAGAACTCGATGAACTTATTGTAAGTGTGATAAACCGTATCACGCAAACAGGCTCTAAAGAACTTGCCGACAAGGTCAGTGATGTTATAGATAAGAGGCTTGGAAGAGAATATCAGTGGCCCGGAAATGTGCGGGAACTTGAACAGTGCATACGGAGTGTTATCATTAAGCAGGACTATCAGGGCGATAACCGCAGCAATTTCGATGGCGACAAAAGCCTGATGCAGATAGAAATTGATTCAAAAGTGCAGACAGCGGAGGAAATTTTGGCCAAATACTGCACAATTCTCTACGAAAAATTTGGCACTTATGAGCAGGTCGCACGGGCTGCAAATCTGGACCGCCGGACGGTCAAAAAATACATCCTTCGAACGAGCCTGAAAACCGAATAGGAAAGACTCAACATAAAGCCTTTAGTGACAAGTGTTTACAGAAAAGGCTTGCTTGGAAGTCTTTCTTGTGGTATAATACAACTCTGTTATCAGGTGCTATGACATCCTGTTTCTTTGAGATTTTTTATAAAAAAAGTGATTTTTCCGAAAATTTACTTGCAAAAAACAGGTTATCGGAGTACACTTTAGTTGTAGTAAATGCTCTTTTTTCTTTTATCTCTATCTCTCTTTAAAGAGCTGAGACGAATATATTATAAGTTTGATATAATTAGAATATTTTTGTGTTGTCTCAGCAAGGCCGTTACCGATTGGTGACGGCCTTTTTTTTGTTGTTCTTTTTTGATCTATCAAGATTGAAAATAGGCCATAATCTCACCAAAATCATTTGTCTTTAGCTCAATCATCTGTTACCTTTCGGCCATGCTTACAGAAGAATTAAATTATGACCTTCCGCCTGATCTGATCGCTCAAAGCCCTGCTTCGTGCCGCAGCGAGTCAAGGCTTCTTGTGCTTGACCGCGGTGAAGGTAAACTGACAGACACTCATTTCGGCGGGATCGGGGAGTACCTTAGAGCAGGTGACTGCCTGGTGCTCAACGATACGAAGGTGCTGCCTGCGAGGTTTTTCGCACGCAGAGAAAGCGGAGCCAAACTGGAAGGATTGTGGCTAGGCGAAAGTGACGCGGGGCTCTGGCGAGTTATGCTGAAAAATTCTCGCAAGATCAAGCCGGGTGAAACTATCATACTTACTGACCGGGCCGGAGGCGATCACAGTGAGATAAAGGCTGTTGAAAAAACAACAGACGGCCAATGGGTGCTGGATGTTGGTGAGTCGCGGTCTAGCGAGGAGGTCTTACAGAAAATAGGTTTTGCCCCCCTGCCGCCATATATTAAACGGGGTCAGGATCCGGAGAATTTCCAAAAAGATATCGAAAGGTATCAGACCGTTTACGCAAAACAAACGGGTGCTGTCGCCGCACCGACGGCGGGGCTGCATTTTACGGAAGACCTGCTCGCTGGATTACAGGAACAGGGTGTTAATCTTGCTCATGTTACGCTTCATGTAGGTGCGGGGACTTTCAAGCCGGTTACGGCAGAACGGATCGAGGACCATGACATCCACAGTGAGGAGATCAGCCTGACTGAAGAGGCAGCGACAAGGATCAACGAAACAAAAGCTAACGGCGGCAGAATTATCGCGGTGGGGACAACATCGGTGCGTACACTGGAGTCTGTCGCAGTGGACGGACGTGTAATACCATGCGCAAAAGCTACGAAACTGTTCATCCAGCCGGGCTATGAGTATAAGATCGTTGACGCGATGGTTACGAATTTTCACCTGCCCAAATCAACGCTACTGGCCCTTGTGGGCGCATTTGCGGGTATGGATACGGTTATGGAGGCGTACAGGCACGCCATTGAGCAACGGTACAGATTTTTCTCGTACGGCGACGCAATGCTTATCATCTAGCCCAGATAGATGCTGTCACCCGACTTTATCCGGGGAACAGTCTCAACCTTTGCTTTTGCATCATCGGCGCAGACGGCGAAATTTGCGGACATCTCGATAACGCAGTCTATGGTTCTGTCGGCTTTTCGGGGAACTTTTATGCCAGCTTTTTCGAGCCAAGCAGCTGCACGGTCGGTCATCATCTTCCTTGTAACATCCGGTGAATCATCGCCTGACGCGTTTTTGACGGGGGCAAATTCTTCCTGCCGGAGGGTTTCGAGAATGATCGACTTTGAGGCAAGGGGCAAGGCGTCGAAAACGAATGTCTCAAGCTTTACGCCATTGGGTTTATCGGGATTGACTGTGTTGCCGGATGGATCAATATATGGTATCTTTTTGACAGCGCGGTGGATTGGCAGGGCAAAGCCGGCACTGTTAAGTTTGTCGATGAACGATGTGCTGACGATATGTATGGCTATCGAACCAAGTTCGAATACGTAAGAGCCGTCTGGATTTTGCCTGTGGGCCTGATCGTCGGGCAAGTCGCTGTACTCAATGACCGTGACCTTGTCGTCAACGAGACAAAAGTTGCCGACCTTTTCAGTTGGGTGAGCCTTAATCAGTGCTCTTGACGACATACCAGCGTCTTCGAGAGCGTGGAGTCCGATGAAAAGCGGATCAAACAGATGTACGAGCGGGTTGTCAACCTGCCAATAGCTTAGCTGCTCGATTCCTCGCTGCTGCATGTCCTGAAGGGCCTTGCTTTTGTAGATGGCTCTTAGACTTCCGCCGTGGCCATCGGGGCTGGAGGCCAATGTGCATTTGTCAGCAAGGAGTATCCTGCCATCAAGTGAAAAGTTGATGTTGGTGCCCTGCTGGAAAATAAATACGTCATTTTTGTCCATGCCGTAGTAGGTGTTTCGTTCAAATAATTCCAGAGTTGCGCTGTGGTTTAGCGGGCTGGTCATTATGTACCATGGTATTTTTGCGCCGTATTTGGCTGAAACGGCGAGGATGTGCTCGGCAAACAGCCTGAAAAGCGTTTTTTTCCTGATCTGGCTTATCTGATAGTTCCCTTTGGGGCCATCGAAACCAAGCCTTGTTCCCTGACCGCCAGCGACAACAAAGCCAGCGACCTTGCCATCGGAGAGCAGTTTTTTTCCGAGATTGACTGCGTTATCATAAATTTGAGCCTGGTTGTCGTCTTTTGGGTCGACAGGATAATATGATGCGGGGTCGAAATTTGTGGGAACCTCAAGCGGGGATTCGTTAAGGACATAATCGCGAATCCATGAGTTAATCTCCGGAAAATCAAGGCTTTCGACCTGGCAGAGCAGGTTTTCCCTGGAAATGTTGTCCAGTTGATCATAAAACGCCAGCAAATGCTGCTGGTTATTTTCAGTGAGATCGGCTATCGCCTTGTTGTATCTTGCAGTGCTATCCATGCAGACGGCTCCATAAAAAACTTGTTATTGTTAATCAGTATTGCTAAGGTAGCGATATATTGTTTTTTTTCAAGAAGGTTCGATAATATTTTTTCGGAATTTTCTTGACAATCCCGGCGGTCTTGTGGTATTGTTTATAGAGGAATGTGGTAAGGGAATACTAGCAGGTGTTACAAGTTATTATATTTTCAGACAGCAATTATAAATAAGTAGTGCCAGTATTATTTTTTAACCCGCTTGTTTTTCATTTCTTCAATCCTTTTTTGGCAACGCTTTCGTTGCTGAGAGACTGCATCTTGTGATAGCTCCATCGTTGTGTCTTTAAAAAATGGATCATGTGACCGCTCTTCGGGCAAAATTAATGTTAATTGAGGTTTGCTCGTTCAAGTGCTAATTTGCGCCCTGCGTAGGGACGTAAGAAACTGTAATTATTGTACTTGTATGACCGTTGAGCGGTTTGAAACAGCAAATCTCATAAGAAAAAGGAGAAACGAAATGAAAAAGAAAGGTTTTACACTGATCGAGCTGCTGGTAGTAATCGCGATCATCGCTATGCTTTTGGCGATCCTGATGCCGGCACTTGGCAAAGTCAAGAGACTTGCTGAAAGGCTTGTCTGCGGAACCAACCTGAAAGGCATGGGAACTGCACATAACACTTACGCGTTTGACTACGATGACGAATTCGCAGTTCAGGGCGGAAAGAGGCCGGTAGTATGGTCAAGAAGGACAAGTGTCTGGAACATACCTGCAACCAACTTTAACGACGGCACCTTAGGAAACGTTGAATTGACAGTTGGAGCAAGTCTTTACCTTCTGGTAAGAGAAGCAGATGTTGATCCGAAGAGTTTTGTTTGCAAAGGCGGCGGCCAGAGGGTTTATGAGGGTGAATGTAATATAGTCGCTGACCTTGTTGATCTTTGGGACTTTGGCAGTTGGTCATGGCCTACACCAAACACTGCTGCTTCAACAGGTCCGGAAAACTGTGTTAGCTACTCATACCAGCAGCCATACTCTCTTGGCGGTTTCGCGGCACACCCTGCAAGTGGTTCTTCAACTGCTTCAATGGCTATTATGGCTGACAAGAATCCATTCTACGATTCAAAACTTACTCGTAACGACTCTCCCGATGAGACAAACTGGACAGGCGTTGCAGGCGTGCTTGCATGGAACACCAGCACATTAGAGCCAGTCAGCAATCCGAAGTACAAGGTTCAGGTTAACAACTCAGACGCACACAGTCGCGAAGGACAAAATGTTCTGTTCGGTGACGGTCACGTTGATTGGACCAAACGGCCTAACGTAGGTATGGAAGAAGATAACATCTACACCTCATGGTATGGCAATCCTACAGCTCCAGTAAGATCACCTGAAAGCTATCAAAAGGGTTTTGGTCCTAGTATACTTGGTGAGGGTGTACCACGTTCAGGCAGCGACTCACTGCTTGCTAATGATGACCAGAACGGTGGTTTTAATTAACTGAATGTTTGATTAGTTAGCTAAAGATTTTCAAGCGGCTTTTCGCATTTGCGGAAAGCCGCTTTTTTGTGCGGCGGGCATGTTTTGCAGCTCGTGGGTTTTAAGTACTTGGGCTTGTCAGTATGTCGGTATGTCGGTAAGATGGAAGGTGCTGCAAGACAGGTCATAGGAAACCCGCCTTGGTGCCGATTAGGATGCCGGGGGAGAGAGGCAGGGACTGCAAAATCCCCGTCAACTCGATTTCAGCCGATTGTTAGGCAAAAACTAATAATCTCATGTGTCGTGCCTGAGAGATTTATTTTTAAGCATCTCTGAATAAACAAGAAGTGGATTTACATCTGTATTACGGTCAACATTTTTAAGAAAAGAGTACATGTCTAAACACGCACAGCTTTTCATAGGACACGGTGCTGGACCAACGAATGTAGGTGGCAGACTATTCTCAAAAAAACTTCCTGATATCTGAGGATGGCAACCAACTTGAATTTGTCCGGTTTGATCCATTTGATAAGCTAAGGATGGAAACAGGCATTTTTTCCCAAATGGTGATACCGTCTGAGTTCGATATTGATAATCTGCAAGAGGAAGTTCTTCTTTCAAAATTGACAAGTCTTCTTCTGAATACTGTCCTTTTGAATCCCACAGAGGGTTTGGATGTAAAGGTATTCCTAATTCAAACATCTCTTGTTTGATTTTTTTAAAAATATTGAAATTTTCGCTATTCATTACAAAATTTACCATCCCAATTTTGTATCCAAAATCTAATAATCGTTTGATGGAAGCAAAAAATGACTCTTTGGATACCTGGGCAGGGTGGTAAGTACACATGAGGATTATTTTTTTCGGGTCGACTCCCTTGTAATTATCAGGTTTCCATGATATGTTCGTATCAATACGAATACACTCTACTGTTGGCATAGAAGTCAACTCTTTAAGTAGTGGTCCCATATTCTTTCTATCAAGCATTGGTTCCCCACCTGTGATAAGCAATGATAAACGCCGGTCATGAAAATGCCGATGAAAAGAATCACACCATTTTCCTAAGGGAGAGTTATCAAAAGCATGAGCAGTATATTTGCCTTTACGTGCAGAACGATCGTGTGTTTGGTCACAATAAGAACATTTGTAGTTACACCATTCTGTAATCATCCACCTAAGAATAAATACCTTCTTATCGTCTTTTGGTCGCCATATTGAGAGTACTTTGTTGAAGGAATTGCGATCACTATCTGAAATTCGTTTATAGGGTCCCCATGGAGCTAACAATTGAATGGATTGAAGGCATCGCACTCCCCTCTTAGTTATAGACTTTAAGGTTGATATTGCTGTATTATTCACAATTTACCTCTTGTAAAAGGCTTTATATGTAACAATCCATTGAACGAATTATAACCAAATGGCTGGAATTAATCAATTGTAAAAGAGATCAACTATTTTATACAACAGGCTCTGATGTGCTATTGCAGAACGTCTGCCTTGAGGATCGTCGGCTTCGTCACTCTTTACAGCAGTGAAGTCCAATTCGATCTCCTTCGGTATCCTGCACTATGGCAATAAATCCATACTCATCTATGTTTATTCTGACTCAGTTACCAGTTGCGATATCGATTTTCTGCTTTATCATTTCTACCAGACCAGTATCAAAAAACTTGTCACAGATAACGCTTACCGTAATATAAACAGCTGTCGCAAGAGCAGCTAACACAAATAGGTTTACAAACGATATTTGGTCGAAGTAATACAGCCTAGCGTAGATTGTCACAACAAGCATCGCGAGAAATGAAATCAAATAAGAAAAAAGCACTTGCAGAATTTCTGAAACTTTACAGTCAATATTCTTTCTCAATACATACAGATCTGTCGGTATCGTCACAATACTGGTAATCACAATCGTAAGAGCGGTACCGCTAATCTGCCACTTTGCAGTGAGCGGCCAGATCAAAACACCAATAATAATCAGCCTGATTATCTGCATATATGTTGTCCAGTGCGGATTCCCGGAAGCCAATGAAATTGGCCGTAATCCACATTTAAGTATCTTTAAGATCGTAAGAGCGGCTAGTATCTGCATCGGAGCGACTATCGGAATCCATTTTGCCTTCAAGAACAATAATACAAAATCAAGAGAAAGTATCAGTACCAGCCCACCGATCAAAAACGACAGAAATCCAGCAAAATTGAGCACTTTCAGATACGCTTCTTTAATCCGTAAGGGCTGGTCCTGTATTTTTGAGTAAGCCGGAAAAGTAACTTGAGCCAGTACTCCTCCAATCTCTAAAGCAGGAATTGAAGCCAGTTTATATGCCATCTGATAAAACGCAAGCGGTACCCATCCAAGGTAGGCCCACACAAAATAATCATCCCCCTGTATTACCAGAAAATCAAGAGCGGTTGTGACAAAAATCCATTTACCAAAGCGCCACATCTCTATTAACTTGACTTTATCGAATGAAAACCTTGGCCTATAGCTGCTAAGCCTATAGCTTGCAATACATCCGAATGTTTCACCTATAAGCTTTCCAATAACTAAAGCCCATATTGACTTCCATATTAACGCCAGAGTGATCGTTATTATAGTTTTGATTAAAGAAGTGATAATCTGGTAAGCAAATTGCTTATGAAACTCAAGATCCTTCTGAAAATAAAGGATTCCAATATTTGTAAATGCTCCGAGAAAAATCGATAATCCCATAACTCTTATGATTTGAGGAGCCATTTCAAGATTTGATTTTGCCAGTGCTTCGATCGGAACTTTAACCATTGCCACATAAGGCGCAAGTAGAAAAAGCAGCAAATAGAGCAAAGCAGCTCTTGCCAGGCCGAAAGTCCATGCGGTATTGAGGTAGTCATTTATAGCTCCTTTTTTCTGTATCAGAACTGTCTGAAAACCAGTCTGCGTAAATGCTCCCAGTGTTTGAATCAGCAGCATTGAAAGCCCCAACAGCCCAATGTCACTGATTTGAAGCACCCTTGCCAAAACGATATACTGCGCAAACGCAAGAACCTGCACGACTACCCTTAAAGCTGCCAGCCAGAGAGCACCCTTTATGGATCTCTTAAAAAGATTAGGGTGAGTCTTTTTTGATTCCGATGAGTTCGTTTTAACAATTCCTTAATACTCAAGATAAAGTGCCTGTGGATAAGCTACTCTGGTTTATCAACAGGACACTCATTATAGCTTTTTTGAAAACAGCTTTCTTTTTATTTTTTTATAAACGTTGAAAAGTCCGATTGTAGGCGGAAATATGGCACATAGATAGATTTCCAATTGATATCGCTTCGATAAATATTCTTTGAATTTATGCAGTAAACGGCGGATGTCAGTGTATCGTTTCTGCTTAAAAAGAATCTTTATCTCATAATTGAGTAACTGCGGCAAGCACGGCTTAAGTTCCTCGAAGCTATTATGCTTTCTGGCCATTTCAGTGTACCGGTCCATTCTCATGTATATTACCGAAAGCGGTTCGTCTGCCTCTGTAAGACTGCCCTGCACACTGGCGTCATATACAGCAAGCGGTTCAGGTATATAACCGATCTGGGGGCACTTGAAGGCGATTCTGAACCACATGTCCGTATCTTCACCATGTGACATTGTCGTGGTGAACATTCCAACCTTTTCAAATATATCTTTTCTTACAATAATACTTCCCGTCCAGGCCTCAACCGTTTGTGTGTATCTTGCGTGGAAATAATTATCAAAATACTCATTGCCGCCCATTTTCATTTTAGTGAAATCGTGATTAGAATGAATTCCTTTTCGTTGCTGTGAACCAGTCTCAATAAAGAAGTTCGTTGCCGACCATGCCAGATCGGGATTCCTCTCCAACAGTTCGATCTGCTGAGTCAAATAGTCTTTCATCCAGAAGTCATCAGCATCAAGAAAGGCAATCCATTTTCCTTTTGCTTCGTTAATGCCTCTGTTGCGTGCGGCGCTTACTCCGGCGTTTTGCTGTTTGATGAGCCTGATCCTGCTGTCTGAAACAGCTTCGACTTTGGACGGGCCGTCGTCAGTGGAACCATCGTCAATGACTAAGAGTTCGAAGTTAGTGTAAGATTGCGCAAGTACAGATTCTACAGCACGGACGACGTATTGGGCCTTGTTGTAGAGAGGCATTATGACACTAACATTTATTTGGGAATCTGTCATTTTGATATTAGCTGCCTGTAAACTTGCCCGGCTTTTGTTCGCTGGGCGTCGGCTACCGGTTTGATAGCTTGATACAGCGATTTCGTGAACTCCATTCTGTTGGTATTGAAGTGTTCAACAGTCTCCCATACTTTTTTAGCATCGAATTCATCTGTCCTGACGGTCGCGTGTTCCTGACCGACCGAAGCCATGTAGTCACGGCATTTTGGCCTGTATTCGAGCATGACAGACGGTACATAGGCGCAAGTGGCAAGAGCTACTGCATGTAATCTTATGCCTACAAAGACGCTTACCGAACGCACCTGATCCATGTAGGCTTTATAGTCCTGGTACACGTTGCAAATCTGCTCATCAGTGCCGGTTCTTTTTGCAATATCTTCAGTGATCTTAACATCTTCCGGTGAGAGTACAAACCACTTGATCGTCCATCTTTCTTTTTTTGCGATTGAGGCTAAGGACTCAAATTGTTTGGCAACGCGGGCCATACTGCCCCATAATCCTCCCCGGATGCTGGCGATATTCAGTCCGAGGACCGAAGGTTTGTACGCAGACTCATCCGGCAAAGACTTATCGGCAAAGACAAGTACCGGATCGCCGACAACTTCGACATTTTTCAGGCCTGCCTCGGTTAATATGCGCGCGGAGATCGGCCCACGGACTCCGATATATTCGCTATGGGCGAGCAATTCGACCCATTGGGATAGAATCGATCGCCAGTCGGACCGGTCTTCTGAGAAGCATGGTTGGGCGACACCGGTTCCGAATACAAAATGCTTTTTGCATACTTCCATACAATTCTGTGTCTGCTTCAACAAATATTCTGAGGGCTTTATTATAGTTCCGCCTGCCACCATTCCGAAGTTGAAAAGTCTTAGAACCTTTGCTGGAATGGTTATTTCTTTTCCACCCCAGTGGGGAAAGACAATAAAACCGAATTGGGGAAATAGCAGTTTAACTGCATCGAAAAGAGCCTCATCACCGAGATTTTGGTATCCCATCCAGTGACCGGCGTAGGTGACACGCGGTTTTTTTGCGGAGCATGAGTGCCTAATTATATCCGAGGCCATCCTGATCTGTTTTATTCTTTTCTTAATTTCCAGAGCCATATATTTTTTGCTGTGCGAATTTATTAGACCTTCATGTATATTTCCGGTTTTTATTATACTTAAAAAATGTTAATTATACACTTAGTTTCGTCATTTTTTGAGTATAAGAGCAAGAAAACTGCGGAAAATGCTGGACAAAAGGCAATTTGCGCAGATACCAGTTCAATAAAAATTTGTCAAACCAACTTGACGAACTAGCCTGCCAGTTCGTGCATATTGTCTTCATTGCAATATTACAATTGACTTGAATCAAGCGGTTTAGGTATAATGCTTATTTAAGTGTGTAACTTATATTGGAGAATGGGAAATGAATAAGTCATACCTGATTGCATGTCTAGTCTTTGTTTTTTCCACAAACGCACTTTGCACGACCTACTTTTATAGCGATACAATTGAACCGAATGAGATACATGACAATGTTTATGTTTACTGCATTGATTATGTTCCAACTGTGATAGATATGTATGGCGGAGAGATACAAGATTGTGCACTTCTTTACGATTTCAGCATATTAAATTTACATAACGGGACACTGAATTGTTTAGCGTCACTTGAAGACACAGTGTCAAATATATATGGTGGTACAATTAACTCTTTGGAGGCCCAGGAAAATTCTACTTCTAATATTTATGATGGCGTTTATTATGGCCATTTTAGTGACGATTCGTCTGGGGTAATTTATGGCGGTGAGATGGATTATTTGCTACTTTCAGGACGGTCAACAGTTATTATAAATGGGGGGAAATTCGTTAAGGTTTATAGTCTAATTGGAAATTCTTGTACCCCTGCTCTGCATATCAATAAAGCTGAAATTGCAGACTACCTTGATTTCCAAAGCGGAGAAGTTCATATTTATGGCAACAACTTTTTCTATGATGAATCGGGGGGAGTTTATGAGCAAGGACAATTGACTGGTCAGTGGTATGATGGAACTTCATTTTCAATTGATTTCTATTCTAAAGAAACCTTTGACCACTTACACCTTCACTATCCCGAAGAAATAATATGTGAGCAGCCTATCCCTGCCGATCTAAACAATGACTGCAAAGTAAACCTTGAGGATTTAAGTATCTTTTGTTCGTATTGGCTTCAATGTAACCTGTATCCGGCAGATGCTTGTTAAGAGGCAAACAACCCACCTTTTGAGTCCACAATTTTTGTGTTTGGTGAAGGTTGGCGGAGAGGAAGGTTCTATTTGCTTCTTGCCTACCCCGCCTTCCGACCCCCTACCCGCCTGTTGGAAAAAGGGTTGCTTTGGTTCTTTGGATACTATCCGAAAACTTGAAGATTTTCGCTTGCATAACGCTATGGAGTTGTTATATTACCACCTTCAATATTGGCCTGAAAAGCCTTGTTGGTATACCCTACCGTTTCTTGTGGGATAAGTAGAAGGTTAAGTTTGCTATTTTAGCCTCAATACAATATTAGCATAAACCTTTCAAAAACAACAACTTGCACCTGTAGCTCAATTGGATAGAGCATTGGTCTACGAAACCAAAGGTTACACGTTCGAATCGTGTCAGGTGCGTTTTTTTCATTTTCGGAAACCTAATCACAATGACTCCATTCTTAAAGAAATTAATAGCTCGTGCCCGTTCGATACCTAAAACGGTTGTGCTGCCCGAATCATCCGATAAACGAATCCTTGGTGCATTGCCGACGCTTGTCGAGCAGAATATCGCAAAGCCTGTGCTTATCGGCAATGTTGACAGGATCGCTGAGGACCTAAAAGCAATGGGTTTGTCGCTCGATCAGGTGCCGGCAGTGGATCCGTGCAAGGGCGAGGCGGCAGAAGAATACGCACAGGTTTTCTATGAAATACGCAAATATCGTGGTGTTACTCTGGAAAAAGCCAGGCAGTTGATGGCCGATCCGGTTTATTTCGGCACTATGATGGTTAAGCAGGGAGACGCTGACGGGCTTATTGCCGGCGCGTGTCACTCGACGGCTGACACTATCAGGCCTGCACTTCAGGTTATCAAGGCCGCTGTCGGCTTTAAGACAGTATCAAGTATGTTCTTTATGTGTATGCCTGACGGTGAGATATTCATCTTTGCCGACTGCGCACTGGTGCAGAACCCGACTTCGGCACAGATGGCTGATATCGCAATATCCACGGCGATCACCGCTCATCAGTTTGGTATCGATCCGAAGATAGCAATGCTTTCATACTCAACTAAGAGTTCGTCGAACAGCCGGGACGCTTACAAAGTCGCCAAGGCAACCGATCGGGCACGGGATATCGCATCGGCACTGTTTGGGTATGGTGGAGCAGTTGTCATTGACGGTGAACTTCAGTTCGATGCGGCGTTTGTGCCTGAGGTAGCTGCATTGAAATGTCCCGACAGCCCGCTCAAGGGCAAGGCAAAGATATTCATATTTCCCGATCTTTCATCGGGTAATATAACATACAAAGCTGTACAGAGGATGGCGAAGGCAGAGGCGTACGGGCCGGTTCTTCAGGGACTTGCCAAGCCTGTTAACGACCTGTCAAGAGGATGCAGCATCGAAGACGTCATAGCGACAGCAGCTATTACCGCTATCCAGGCACAGGGATAAACCGCAGTGACAGAGGCGAAGTCAAAACAGCAGAGTGAATTTGTGATACACAAACACACACGCTGCGATGATGTTCACTGGGACCTGATGCTGCGTGTCGGTGAAGCGCTGCTTACGTGGCGGCTTGATATCGAACCCGATAAACTTACCGACAGGGAAACGTTGGCGATCAAGATCGCTGACCATGACCTGAGATTTCTCAAGTATGAAGGCCCGGTAAATAACGGGGCAGGCTCAGTTGAGATGGCTGCCAAGGGTTCATGCCAACTGCTGTTCGTAAATGATGGGGAAATTGAGATCGATTTTGACAGCCCAAGTCTGGCTGGTCAGTTTATACTGCAACGCATTGTCGGGGACGAATGGCGATTGCGATCACTTGCGTAACTCAGGAATGTCAGGCTCAACGTGTATGGTTATGTTGACCGGTCTATTGAGCTGATCTCGAATCGTATCGCTAAGCGAATCTGTTATGTCGTGTGCCTGTGTCACTGTCAGAAGCGGGTCGACGAGAATGTGGAGGTCGAGAAATATCTCACGGCCTACATTTCTGGTTCTGAGTTTGTGCCACTGCTTTACATTCGTTTCAGCATTGATCACACTTTCGATCTGGCAGAGTGTTTTGGAATCTACGGCGCGTTCTACAAGCTCGTCCAGACAACCTCGGATTATCGTTACCGCTACCCAGATGATCATCAATCCGACAACTACTGTGGCGAACTGGTCGGCATAGACGTAGCCTGATCTGTGAGCGATAAAACCCAAGACAACCACGACCGAACTTAAGGCATCGCTTCGATGGTGCCACGCGTTTGCGTACAGGGCGGGGCTGTGGCCCTTGACAGAGACGATCTTTGTTACCCGGTAAAGCAGCTCTTTGAATACCACCGAGAGCATCGCTGCCCAGAACACTATCCAACCGATAGTATGATCTTCTTGCTGATGTACCTTTATATCAGCTATTACCATGATCGCACGATAGCCCATCGCCAGTCCGACAATGGCAAGAACCGCAGCTACGAACATGGCAGAGAAAGTCTCGATCCTTCCGTGGCCGTACTGGTGTTCGAGGTCGGGTTCTTTGGAACCGTAATATGTTCCAACGAGAACAGCAACGTCAGTTGCCAGGTCGGAAATCGAATGAATGCCGTCAGCGACCAGGGACATCGATCCCGCTATAGAACCGACAACGACTTTTATAACCGAAAGTACAAGGTTGACGGCTGCACCTAGATATGTTACCCGGCGAATTTGTCGATTGTCATTATTGATCCGGTCAACACCCATTATTTCACTATTTCGCTCCTGATGGATGCTACGATGTCGATATATTTTTTTGCTGCCGCTTCAGTTTCAGTCTCTACGATGACTCGCATTACCGGTTCGGTGTTGCTGGTACGGAGATGGACCCAGCCGTCTTCAAAATCGAATCTGCAGCCGTCAAGTGTATTTATCTTCGCCTGAGGAAATGCCAGTTTGGCTTTTTCGATTATAGCATCAGCTGTTGCCTTGTCAGCAGCGAACTTTGCTTTGTCGACATAATAGCATCCCACCTGATCTACCAACTGACTAACGGTTTTGCCGGTCTCGGCCATAAGTTCAAGCACAAGAGCCATTCCAACCAAGCTATCACGTACAGGGCCGACTCTCAGGTCGATTATTCCGCCGTTGCCTTCTCCGCCTATTACGCATTTGTTGTTTACCATGGCTTGGGCTACATTTGCCTCGCCTACCGCAGTTCGCAGAACATTGCAGCCAGCTCTTTCTGCAACGTCATCTATCATTCTTGAAGTTGAGAGATTTGCAGCAGCGTTTCCTTTGGTTTTGCTGAATACGTGCATCGCAGCCATCGCCAGGGTATATTCCTCGCCGATATAGGTGCCCTTCTGGTCGACTATGGCAAGTCTGTCGGCGTCCGGGTCCTGTGCGAAACCGATGTCGGCTCCCACTTCGTTCATTTTGTCGCAGAGACTGACAAGGTTGTCTTTAGTGGGTTCGGGAGTATGTGCGAAGATGCCTGTCGGGTCGATGTTGATGCCGATAACTTCGCAGCCGAACCGCTCGAGCAGCATTTCACCAATCCGGCCCCCTGCTCCGTTTACGCTGTCAAGAACTACTTTGAATCTCTTAGCGATGATAGTTTCCGGGTTGACGATGGCACGGACCTTGTCGATATGCACTTCATTTGTTTTGTCAGTACAAGCGATAGAGCCGCAATCTACAGAGCCAACGGTGTCGAAATCTTTATCGAAATAGCACTGGCGAATCTTCTGGGCCATATCTGCTGGCGGAGCGATGCCATTGCCGAGTAAAAGCTTGATCCCGTTGTACGGAACCGGGTTGTGCGATGCGGTTATCACTACGCCGCCTGCGCAACCGAGGTGTGTGATCATAACCCCAACAGAAGGTGTCGGGACAATACCAAGATCAACGACATCGATTCCTGCCGAGCAAAGACCGCTTGCAACGGCAGACAAAATCATCGGGCCGGAGACACGGGAATCTCTGCCTATACAGACCTTGAGTTTTTCGTCCTGATCCCCTGCCGAGCGTTTGAGGAATGTTCCGAATGCACAACCATAATCGGCGGCAATTGCCGAGGTAAGATTTTCACCAATTATTCCGCGCATTCCGCTAATGCTGATAATAAGCTCTTCGGGCATATTGTTCCGTTCCTAAAAAAATATCTGTAAAACCAAACCTTACCGCTTTGGGAAAACCGTTATAGTTGTTATTCGGCTTTTTGGGCGGAGTTGTCCAGTTCCGGCGTTGCCTGTAACTGCATTTTGTTTGCCTTATCGATGAGTTCGTCCCGGTCCGCGGCCTTGTACGGGGTAAGAGTGAAATCCCACTGGTGTTCGTCTTCGATGGTTTTGGGCCATAGAACCTGGGCGAAGAAGTCGAACGGGAACTTGTCATGAAGCGGACGGGCAAGCTCTCTATGCGTGTTGAGCGTTTCATAGCCCTGCTTGCTGATGCTGACGCGGTAATCGCCGTACCAGTTAAAGCCAACTGTTACGGGTGAATTACCGATCTGCTCGTCGTTTAGTGTGACCAAAGCTCCCGGGGGAGATGTGTTTATGGTCAGGTGCCTCTCAACGCAGCCAGCTATGGGGATCATTAGAAAAACTGTTATTAACAGGGCAGTTAGTTTGACACAAGTGCTTTTATTGTACATTTTTATCCCTCAATGCATAACTGTAACGGTAAGGACGTATAAATTCGACGGTCATGTAAACAAATTACCACTATTCGGAATGTAAATCAACTATGCAATTGACATTATATGCCTTAGATTGTAAGTTATTGGAACGTTTTTGTTCGCATTGCGCGTTAATCAGGTCAGATAATACATTTATTACGGTTGGTTGTATGAAGATTTCTATTGATTGGTTAAGTGATTACGTTGAGTTTGATAAGAGTGGTCCTGAGATAGCTGATATTCTGAGCGATCTTGGATTTCCTCTTGAGGGTATTGAAGAGGTTTACGGCGATACCGTTATTGATATTGAAGTATCAAGCAATCGCGGTGACTGCCTAAGTCATATTGGTGTAGCTCGGGAAGTTGCGGCTTTTCTGGGTAAGGAGCTTAAACTACCAAAATTTGAACTGCCTGAAGATGAGACGCAGGCATCTGATAAGGTTAATATTCAAATCGACGAACCTGAACTTTGCGGGCGGTATACTGCAAGGGTAATCATCGGGGCCAAGATCGGGCCGAGTCCTGAGTGGATGAGCAATCGGCTTGAGTCTGTCGGGGTGCGCAGCGTTAATAATGTTGTTGACGCAACTAACTACGCGATGATGGAGACCGGGCAGCCACCACACGCATTTGACTGTGACAAAATATCGGGGGGCAAGATCATTGTTCGCAAAGCAGTCAAGGGCGAACGGATTGTCAGCATCGATGAGACGAAGTGTGAACTCGAAGACGATATGCTTGTGATCGCAGATGAGAACTGCCCGGTAGCAATTGCCGGGGTTATGGGCGGGCCGGATACGGAGATAAGCGAGTCCACGAAGGCAATTCTTCTGGAGGAAGCACAGTTCAACCCGGTCACTGTTAGAAGAACAGGCAGAAGGCTTGGAATCAGTTCCGAAGCATCTTTCAGATTTGAAAGGTTCGTTGACACTGAAATGATTGACTGGGCATCTAAACGAACCGCGGATCTGATAGTGCAGGTCGCAGGCGGAACAGTTGCTAAAGGCGTGGTAGACGTTTATCCATGCAAGAGCGAATCTGAGACCGTGGGGATGAGGTTCTCTCGGATGAAGCATCTGCTCGGCATCGATATTGCTGTTGAAGATGTTGTCCGTATCTTTGCAGGACTTGGATTTAATCCTGAGGTCAAAAGTGACGATCTTATCGTCGCTACGGTCCCGACATGGAGACATGATATATATCGCGAGGTTGACCTGATCGAGGAAGTGATAAGAAGTTATGGTTTAAGCAATATTCCCGTCGAGCAGAAACTTAATATTGAAGTTATTCCGGTCGATGAGCGTGAGAAAGTTTCCGGGGATATAAGAACATATCTTAACAGCTGCGGATTCTACGAAACTATCAATGTTACTTTTGTCGATGATGTCGCAGGCAGTATATTTAACTCGGCTAAGGATGGGGGAAATATCTGTGTAAAAGACGACTCGCGGAAGTCTGCGAATCTGCTGAGGCAGAGTTTGCTCGGTTCACTTCTTGGAGTGATGAAAAGTAATCTTAACGCACGCAATACCCCGTGCAGGATATTTGAAATTTCAAATACTTTCAAGCCATCGTCTGACAGTCAACTGCCGTTAGAGCGAACTAAAGTTGCACTTATGTACGACGGTGATTTCCGGGAACTGAAAGGCGCGATTGAAGGCCTTGTTCGAGCAATGAACAAGGATGTTGAATTTTTGGTGAAACCTGCTGACATAAATTGGTATATGCCTGGAGGAGAAATCTACTGCGGCGATAAACTAATCGGTTCGTGCGGTGTGATACCTTCCGATGTTGCCGGGAAATTTGATATTAAGGGTGTTGAAATTGTTGCCGCTGAGCTGGACTTTGAAGAACTGCTTTCACTTTCCGGGGCAGTGACGACGTTTAAACCTATACCAAGATTCCCATCAATTACCCGTGATCTGTCGCTGATACTGGATGAAGCTGTTTCATGGAGCGACATTGAAAACGCAGTCAGACAAAAGGGTCCGGCTGAACTTGAGGAAGTTCAGTTTACGGGTATTTATCGCGGTAAACCCATCGAAAACGGCAAAAAGAGTGTGACCGCTTCGCTGCGGTTCCGTGATGAAGACGGTACCCTAAGGCATGAAGTCGTTGATGGTTTTGAGGCTGAAATCCTGAATGAACTTAAAAGTACGCTTAAGGCTAAGCTCCGAACAATTTAAAATAAGCTTAATGAAAAAAACTTTTGTTTGCTAACCGCCGTTCCTCAATGAATTTAGCCGTTACAGGTGTTTTGGTTTGAATTTTTACTCAAGAGACTTGATTTCGTTTGCCGAATATGTTATAAGATAATAGTAGGCTGACCCCTGCGTAGAACGAGAGAGCGTGGTATTGAAAGAACCGATACGCCCTTCCGGGGAGGTCGGACCTGACGGATCGCAAAACGCCCGCTTGCGGGACTTTCGGACGTCTGCAACGACCGCCCACTTTGAATTTAGGGTTTCTTTCATGATCGCTTTTACGTCTGTTGCGGAGGTTTCTACTAACAAAAAGATCTGTCTTTGGACAGATCTTTTTTTATGCGCAAATAGTTCTGTTTAAGTTGTTAAGACTTTGCCGTATTTCGGATTCTACAATTTTGGCTGCACAAAATTAATCTCTCAGTGCTGCCCTTATAACTTCGTTGACATTTTTTACGAATTTAAAGTTTATTGTCTTTGCCTCTTTTGGCAGGTCGATCAGATCCTTTTTGTTTCTTGCAGGCAAAATAACCGTTTTGATACCTGCCCTTTTCGCAGCCAGTATCTTTTCTTTCAGCCCCCCTATCGGAAGCACGAGGCCCTTGAGTGTGATCTCGCCTGTCATTGCGATGTCCGGTCTTACGGGCTTGTTGAGAAGCAATGACACCAGTGCGGTAAAGATGGCGCAGCCAGCACTTGGCCCATCTTTTGGTACCGCACCAGCGGGTACGTGAACGTGGAAATCGAATTTCTTGAACGTGTCAGCCTCGATGCCGAATTTTTGGGCGTTTACTTTGAGTACGGAAAAAGCAGCCTGGGCGCTTTCCCGCATCACATCGCCGATCTGGCCTGTGAGTTGGAAATCTCCTTTACCGGGCATTTTGGCAGATTCTATAAAGAGTATCTCGCCGCCAACCGGAGTATAGGCAAGTCCTGTCGCAACGCCTGGGGTCGCCGTTCTTAGAGCGAGTTCCGACTCATATATTCTTGGGCCCAATATATTTGCAAGTTTGGCCTTGTCAATTGTCGCACGGCGAATTTCTTTTTTGGCAATTTTTGTCGCAATCGCTCTGCATACCGCAGCGATCTTTCGTTCAAGGTTTCTGACGCCTGCTTCGCGTGTGTAGCCGTCAATTATCTCGCAGAGAGCGTTATCTTTTATGGTTAAGTTTGACTTCTTGAGGCCGTGCTCTTTAAGCTGGCGTGTTACAAGGTATTTTTTTGCGATCCTCAGCTTTTCATGTTCGGTATAGCCGGGCAGTTCGATCAGTTCCATCCTGTCCATAAGAGCAGGCGGGATCGGCTCGGTGTAATTGGCAGTCCCTATGAACA
>DAOWHR010000329.1 GCA_030641315.1 Anaerohalosphaeraceae bacterium
ATAATTCATCCGAAAATCCCTACTGAAGACCTAACCACTACCGGTGTCACGCCACCTGAAATTACTACTCAGCCGCCCCCACCTCCTCCTAGCAGGCTCAACCTAATCGCGACGTGCCGGTATGAGAACAATCCTGAAAAGTCCCTGGCGTTGATCGATAAGGCGGCGAAGGGGCAGGAATGGTTCCGTCAGGGTGACAATATCGATCATCTGACACTTAAAGAGGTCAAAGACGGTTCGGTAGTTCTGTATCAGGGTCAGGTATTCAACGATGAGATTTTCGTGCCGGTAGAAGATGATGAATCACTGCTCAAATCAGATCAGGTTGATACCGCACGGGCGACAGTAACAGGCAGTGCAGCAGGATAATAACATAATGCCAGGCGAAACAATGATCTTATGGGACCGTTGTTTCGCCTTTTTTTGTTTGGTGGAATTTACATCCCCCCTTACGGGCGGGTAGAAAGCTTACGCCCTCCCTTACAGTCGGGCCTCTGATTTTATGATTGAAAGTAGTTAGTTGGTGTGCCTTGCGGAAAGGACTTAAATTATCGGACAGTACTTTTTATGGAACAAACCGCAGGGATAAATGTCAAACTTAGTGTTGGTTGTTTTCCGGCAGCAAAGTCCAGTTTTGCTTAAAAACATGGCAAAAACTGGGAAAGTTAACCTTAAGTTAAGACCTTTTTGCTACCGATAACATAGTTTACGAGAGGCCTTTACCAGTATTGGAGTAAAAGATGTTACAATTACTTAAAATTGCCAGTGTGCTTACGGTTATTGCCGCGATAGCGACGGTTGGCATTTTTGGATATTACGTTTATCAGGGAAGTACGATACCTGATGTGCTGACCGAGTCCGGGCCATCTGAAAGCATTGGCAAGCTTCCATCCCCTGAAGGGGCGGAGAAGATGTCTCCTCTTGTGGCACAGGCGATGGCATTTAGCCTGAAAATAGATCCGCCCGTAATAATAGATCCCGGGGCAACCAAGGGAGGATCAACTCTTACGAACGCCAGAGGATCAGGAAATCCAATTGACAAACCACATATACCGAATATTCCCAGCAGGCTGAAGCTGATCGCGACATGCCGGTATAAGAACAGTCCTGAAAAGTCTTTGGCTTTGATCGATATGGCTGCGAAGGGGCAGGAATGGTTCCGCCAGGGTGAGAATATCGAGCATTTGACGCTTACTGAGGTCAAAGACGGTTCTGTTGTGCTGTGTCAGGGCGATCAATTCGACAGCGAGCTGTTCGTGCCGGTGGAAAAAATGACATCACTGCTCAAATCAGACCAGATCGACCCCGCCGTTGCAGCAGTAACGGGCAGTCCGACAGGGACAAGATCGGCGTTCAGGCCGGGAAGTCGACCGACAACACAAAATCAAGTTTTGCCAGCAGGGAGAACAAGGACGCCGCCTCCCGAACCAACACTGGAAGAGAAAAAAGCGATAGCCGAGAGAAATCTCAAGGGCTTTCAGGAGATAATGAATGTGTCGGAGATGTCGCCAGAAGACCAGAAGAATATGGCTGAATTTCTTAAGGTACTGGAAAACAACATGAAGAATCTGGACAAAGACGTCCCTAAAAGCAAGGCGGCACCAAAAAAGAACAAGCCGTAACTAATGGTGCAGAAACAGCACTAAAGTGATTTAATATGCGTTGGTATGGAACTTTTGTCTAAATGCAGTTGTCTTAATAAGTAATAAGAAGCAAAGACTAAAAGAGTTAAGCTTAGTTGGCCGGATGAATATCCGATAAATATACCCTTAAGGGTAATAAAATTCCGCGAGTAAAGTCGTAACTTACGATCGCGGCGTTAGTTGATCGCGCAGAAACGGTAAATTTCAATCGTGATCGGAATATGACGAAGATATGGACAGTTATAACTTGATCTTAAATACTTGGAGTTAATATGTACACAGGAAGGCTTGCTATGGCCGGTGCTAAGAAAAGATATATTCCAGCAGTTTTGTTATTTGGTATCGCGTTGTGCGTATCGCTGGTCCTTGCAGAATCGAAGAAAAGCCCGCCGGTTACGCGACGTGCGTCGGTCAGGCTGAGACACATAAGCAATACCGAAGCTATCAGTACTTTGCAAGCGCTTAAACTTGGAAGCTCTGTTACATCGCTTCCGAAGAGTCCTGAGACGCTGTTGATCGTTTCCGAAGATTCGACCGAACTGGACAAAGCAAGACTTGTGCTGGAAATAATCGATTCGGAAAGAAAATACAGCCTGCAAACTATCAAGGATGCCCAGGGCAAAGAAGGCGCGGCCGTATTGAAAGATATTGCGGTCAAGCTGCCAGGCTTTGTTATCGGTTCGTTTGATCTGCCTCCAAGTTCGGTTACCAAAAACCCGAAGGTGATGGTTGACGTTCGTGATTCAAAGCTTTTCGTAATCGCGCCGACGGATTCTATAAATCTGGTCGTTCGGACAGTGAACGAAGTCATCTCAGCGGTACCGGCAGGTGAAACAGACAAGCAGGGGCGGATAGTACGTTCCAGCGTTGAAAAAACAGAACCCAACGCCGCGGTGTCAACCTCGAAGCCCGTTGAAGAACAGTCGGCTGAAGACAGCATGGATGCTTTTCGTAGAATTATTAACCTCATGGGCGGTAAAGATCAGCCGCCTGTCGAACCCAACCAGGTCAGTACCAAAACTGAAAAGCCTACGGAAGCTGCTGCCAAACCGGCAGAAAAAGCAGCCGAAGAAGAACAGCCAAAAGACGCTGAAACAGCGACCGCGTCAAAGGCCATAGATGAAACCAAGGTTGTTGATCCCGCTGCAACTATTGCCGAGCCCGACGAGGAAGTTGAGACCATTTTGACCCTGCCTCAAAAAGTTGATATACTGAAACTCATCGAACTGGTCGGTAAACAACTGGAACTGAACTACATCTACGACGCAGCCAGGGTCAAGGGCGATGTCATGCTGAAGATACATGACGGGAACATAAAAGTTAAGGACCTTTATGCCCTGCTCGAAAATGTTCTCAAGTTCAAAGGCTTCGTGATGACCAGGCGAGGCAATCTTGTCGAAATAAAATTGGCAAGCGATATCAAAAACATCGAGGCTGAAATCAGAGATCCTGGCGACCCGATCGATGCGGGCGAAGTTGTGATCGCAACGATGTTCAAGCTTAAGCACATCGACACGACAAGCGCTACGAATCTGCTCAAGGGTATGAACCTTGGCCTACGAATCGACCCCATTGCAGCATCCAATACCATTATTGTAACGGGCTATGCATATCGCATGCCGCGGATCGAGAAACTTCTGGCCATGGTCGACATTGCCAGCGAACCAAGACGGTTTGAATTCAAACAGCTCAAATACACGATGGCTGCCGACCTCGTTGTGAAACTTCAAAAACTGACCGAGCAGCTTGATTCTGTTACGATAGCTATCGGGGCAAAGGCGGTGACCAAAGCCCCAGTGAGGTCGACCCCCGGCAGATCAGTACCAAGAACTCCGGTAAGACCTACAACGACAGCAGCAAAGCCGATCACCAAAAAAACCGTGTACATCGATGTTGACGAGCGAACGAACCGTGTGCTGATGATCGGCAGCGACAGCGAACTAGCCACAGTCATGGAACTGATCGAAACGCTGGATATCCCACCGATAGAGGATGGTCGTAAGATACGTCAGTACGACATCGAAAACGTCGCCGCTGAAGAGGTGGAAAGCGTTCTGATCCAACTTGGCATCGTTGGTAAGTCAACATCATCTTCGTCACAGCGGAGAACGTCAACCACGTCAACAAGGCCACCGACATCGTCCGCAAGGCCGCCTACATCTTCCGCAAGGCCGCCTACATCTTCCTCTTCTAATTCAGGCAATATACTCGATGAAGAGCCGCAGGTTGTGGTGCTTGCTTCTACGAACTCGCTGCTGGTAAACGGTACGCCGGAACAGCATGACAAGATCGCGATGATCATCGGCTATGTTGATAAAAAAGATACCGGCAAGGATAACCCATACGTAATCTACTCGCTGGAAAACCAAGAACCGGATGCAATGGCTGAAATACTGACAAAGGTGATCAAGGAAACCACGAAAACCGCCACATCGAGCGACCCTAAATTAAAAACGACATCTGTCCCATACGACCAGGAAGACGAAGTAATAATCGTCCCCGACGAAAACACATTCTCACTGATCGTCTACGCAACCAGAAAACAGCAGGATCAGATAGCACAACTGATCGAAATACTGGATAAACGAAGACCACAGGTGCTGATCGATGTAACACTTGTTGAGATAACAAAAGATGATGAATTTACATACGACCTAAACCTGGTCAGCAGCTTCCCCGACATGCTCAATCCAACCGGGCTTGTTGGTGATGTATCGTCAGTAGCGACCAGTGCAGTTAACACTATGCTGGACACCTCCGGTCAGGATCGTCTCATTGATGTTTCGTCTGTCGGTGGAACTGGCAAAGCATTCTACGCAGATAATCACATACAAGCTTTATTGACATTGATGGAGACAAATAATTACGGGCGGGTGCTTGCCCAACCCAAAGTTCTGGTCAATGATAACGAAGAAGGGACAATAAACACTGAAAAGACTATTTATATCGCAAGAACATCCCAGACATCAGATCCTACTACCGGAACTGCTGTTGCGCATATACAAACCAACACTTCTTTTGACAATTTCATTTCAGGAATAAATCTTACGATAATACCGAATATCAGTGAAGGTGATCTTTTAAGGCTTGATATAGAACTGATACGTTCACAACAGGATTCACCATCAGTAACAACAGCAAACACACCTCCACCACCGCGGACTGAGAACAATATTCACACCATTGTAACAGTTCCTAATAAAAGTACTATCATCCTTGGCGGCATACAGCAGCTCAGCCAGCAGAAAGGCGGGAGTAAAGTACCTTTACTTGGTGACATCCCATTTATCGGTGGTTTATTCCGCAGTACCAGTAATTTCGACAAACAAACAAAGCTCTATATATTTGTAAAAGCAACTATTTTAAGACCAGATGAAACAGAAGCTGGCCTACCTGATCTGATAGAGGAATCTGATCTTTACAGGGCAGCTTATGAAGAAGCCGAGCAGGATTGGCAGGAGCACAAAACATGGCCCGGCGTTAAACCAAAGACCGTAAAACCTGAAAAATTACTTGATGTCAGATAACCCTACAGAGATAATTGTTCGTAGAAGATATATATGAAACAACTGCTTATAAAAACCGCTAAGAGGACAGGCGTTGTTAATGCTGACTCGCTTGCTGAGTACTTTCGTGAGAACGAAGGGGACGGGCGTCGTATTGACGAACTGCTGCTGACTGCTCCGAACTTCACCGAAGACGCAGTGCTGCAATTGTTTGCTGACGCTTTAGGACTCGAATACTACTCTGATATTGTCGTCGATGATGTGCCGATCGAATTTATCGAATCTGTGCCGGCGACTTATGCTCAACACCACTATCTGATCGGGGTTAAAAACGGTTCGGATGCTTTGTCTGTGGTAACGTCATCGCCTTTGGATACCAGCGCTATCGACAACGTGTCGAAAATGATCGGCAGGCCGGTGAAAGCCGCGTTGGGATCAAAAACAACGATTACCGCTGCTATCGACGTTGCGTATGAGCAAAAAAGCTCTGTCATCGACGAGGTGGCAGAAGAGCTTGACTCGCAGAACCTTGACAAGCTGGTGGACGAGGTTCATTCTTCTGACGATCTGCTTGACGTGGTGAACCGCCCTCCTGTTATCCGACTTGTAAACGACATACTGTTTCGGGCGCTTCAGATGCGGGCGAGTGACATACACATTCATCCGTTCGAGAGCAAGATACAGATACGATACCGTGTTGACGGTATTTTGTACGATACATTGAGCCTTAACCGCAACGTTCTGTCGCTGATCATATCGCGTATCAAGGTTATGGCGGGGATGGACAT
>DAOWHR010000278.1 GCA_030641315.1 Anaerohalosphaeraceae bacterium
ATCCTAAACAAACAATAAACTCAAAAAAGCAAATGCTCGAAACGGTTCTGACTGCGTCCGAATGAGGTTTTGTGATTTTGCCGCTGGAATGTTTATTTGTTTTGTATTTCAATATTCGGATTTCGCATTTGGGCAACACGCTCGCGCGCTTCGGGCTACTGTTGCCTGTGTTTTCTTCCTTGCATCTACCCATTGGGTACTTCGCAACAAAAACGACTTGTTTATTAGAAAAAAGTAGAGCCGGACTCCGGAAAAACCAGAATCCAGCTCAGGAGGAGTGTGAACATGCAATTAAATGTGCTGCTTAAGGTAAGACCTAAATCAAACCTCTACTAGTATATGCGTCAAACATCCGATTTTTGACGCATAAAATCATTTTATCGCAAAAAAACAGCAAAAAGTTCAAACAGGGCCAATCCACAGCACTGGCCCTATTATACAATAAGAACCAAACTACACAACCCAATAGTTGTGCTATTTATTTGAAGTATTGTGCTGCAAAATACCAGAATTACGACTTCAACGAATAAACATCTACAATAATAACTTTAAACGCAATATAAACGTCAAAAACTGCCAATTCCTCCATAAAGTGCCCAAAAATAAATTCTGGAAAATTGTACTTTCGGAAATATTTGTTTCAATCGCAGACTCTATCCGGGTGAAAAAGCTATAATTATTAGATATTCACGCGAGACTTTAATGTTATCACATAATCGAATATTAGAGCACTTGTAACATTTTAGCCAAATGTTAAATAACAGGATACCGCCTGCGGCGGAAGCAATTTTACGCTGGAATGACACGGATGTCGCTGGACTGACAAGGCGTATCTGACACTTGGCTAAAGTATTACGAGCAATTCACTTTTTGATGTTATCAGATTATGCAGGCCAACAAAAAAAGGTGGGCCAGCAGTCAATTAAGACATGCCAGCCCACCTCTAAGAACAAGGTTATAAGCACCTTGCTTTACATACTAACAAATTGAACTTAGTCGCAAAGACTCGTTGGAACCAGATTGCATTCAAGCCAGTCACCTGCCATTATTGCGAAGTCAGCAAGAGTGACATCACAGTCACCGTTGAGGTCTGCCTGCATAGCACCATCACATGATATGAAGCTGTTGGTGTACATACCTGCAACCTGTTCAGCAGTGAAAGCTTGATCCCAGATGCTGAAATCGTCAACATGACCATTCATCGGAACAGTCGCATCAGCGCCGGACCAGAGGACCCTGCGTGCTGTGTTGAGATTGATCTCATTAACAGTTGTGTCGTCAAGTGCAAGTGGTGTATATTCAACCAGTGCGCCATTGAAGTATACAGAACAAGTTGTGCCATCATACGTAGCTGTCAACATACTCCAGTCGGAGGCCATTCCATTACCTGGGAACAGACCTGCCTGACCAAGCTCAAACTCTAAACCACCTTCCCAGCTTGCGAAGTAACGGTCAGAATCAGGTTCTCCTTCAAGTCCCAAATATTCGTTCCGGCCGAAACCACCGATGTTATTCATTTCCGCAGTGAAAAGCTTAACCCAGATATTTATTGTCCAGGTATCTGTGCCTCTGAAGATGTTTCCTGCATACGGCAAAGCGTTCGGATCAGCAACAGTAGCGATAACGCTAGTGTCCGCAGAACCGTCCATATACAAGGCATTGTCACCAGCAGCACCTGTACGGCCACCATCGGCTATCCACTGACCGGTTGTGAAACCAGCACCGAGTGTACCGGCAATACCATTGCCTGACGAGTCAGCAGCAACCATGCCGCTTGTCTCATCGAACTGCCAGCTTACAACTCTGGAAGCGAGTGCTGCAGGTGTTGCGGTTGTCGGATTAGTGGAATCAAGCCAACCATCAGCAACTATAGCCAGATCATCCATATTGACCTTACAGTCACCATTGATGTCACCAAGGATTTCCTCAAGACAGTATGTCTGACCTGTCTTTGTGGCATAATCCTCGAGGATTTCCAACTGGCTGATAGGATAGCTGAATATCTCAACTTCATCGATGAAACCATCATAACCCCAGCCGCCTGTGCCTCTCTTATAGTACGAGCCGATAGTGATCGGGTAGGAAGCCGGAACATTAAGCGCACCAGTGCGTGTTTCCATCAGGAAGCCTTCCTGGTAAACGCTCATTGTCTGTGCAGCACCGTCATAGGTAACTGCGATCATGTGCCAGTTGCCGTCATCGAGACGTCCTATAGACGTGCCCGCACCAAGAGGATACATCTTAGCTTCAAGGCCTACACCATAGTAGTAAGCGGTATCATACACACGCCAGTTATTGCCGCCTTTACCGATATAGGTCATAAATCCGTTGACTGTGCCATAATCTGTTGGTTTAACCCAGAAACGAATGGTAAAGCCCTTTGGATAGAAGTTGAAGTAGTCATCACTGCCAAGAACCTCAAGCTGGTCGCCTGAGCCTCTTGTAAATTTAACTGCCTGTCCAACACCGTCATAACCAACATCGTAGCTTACAGTACCCAGCGCAGGATCAGCGTCTCTGTTACCTTGAACCGCGTCCCAGCCATTACCGCTTGCGTCATTTGGATCGCCATCAAACGGCAGATAAAGCTCAAGCTTACCGATCTCAAGACTTGCTACATCTGATGTAACAGCAAGTGTATCCGGGATCGTATTGGTCAGAACAACATAGTAGTAAGCTACATCGCCCGGTGTAACACCAGTGATATCCAACCGTGGTTCCGAACCTGACTGAAGCTCAACATCGTCTTCCGGTGTATCTGTTACCGCGTCAGGAGTGCGATACCATGTGTAGGTATCAGTCAGCAATGCGCCAACTGTAAAGAACGTGTCGCTTCCTTCTTGAACAGAAACTGAATTCGGCTGAATCTGAAGAAGTGGATCGCCTTCGGAATCAAAGTACCACAGGTCACCGATGATGGTTTCACCACCGATGTTTGTGTCGACTCTCCAGCAATAAGTCTTGCCGTAATCAAGTTCAGGATCAAAAGTTGTCCCAGCCTGAGCAGCCGAAACAAGAGTTGCGTTTGGATCAGCATCGTTGTATTCATCGAGGTATACATCATAGCTGTCAGCACCATTTACCGGAGCTGTCCATTCAAATATGGATGCGACCGGAGTAGGTATAGCGCCCTGAGTCTTGTCACCACTTGCTGGTGATAGAACGGTTGAAATATCATCAGCAGCATTTTCCGCTATGATCTGATAAGCATTGATACCAGAATTGGCGACATTGGGAGTGTCAAAAATCAGATCCATGTCTGGAGATGACAAATGACGGAAAACAGCGACGTTGGCTGTCTGAGATGCTGGCCCTTCCGTATCTGTCGCCACAAGCCAGTTAATTGTGTTAGGATCGTGGAGCCTTCCAGGAGTCCATTCCCTGACTTTTGGGGTCTCTGGGTCACCATCATCATCCCAATCTCTCCAAATACCTTTAAACAGTGTTCCATGCTCGTTAATATAGAAAAGACTTTGATCTTCAACTGCCACTTCCTGTGGGTCACCTGTACGGTTCGGGTTCATATAAACCACAACCATATAATCACCATAAGGAACTTTTTTAACACTTGAAATCGGCATTCTCGGTTGACCACCATTAACACTGAGGTAACCTTCAGTCAGACGAGCGTTGTTCTTTGCATCTTCGAGATCCCAAGCAGTGCCATACATCTCAAGGAGCGATCCCTGGAAAAGGGTGGAAATATTTAGATACCATGATGTATGCCAGTTGCTGTCATGGTTAAATGTGAAATACGCTGGACCAAAAGTTGTACTGCCGGTCTCATTCTTAGCCTTCCAGATATCTCCCCTTGCAGGTTTGCCTTCGTTCCATGTTGCGCTTGGAGCCTGTAGGATAGTTAAATAGCCATTACCTTCGTTCGGATCTTCTGTTGTGTAGTAACCAGCACCAGGATTCGATGAACTGCTAACTTGACCATGGTATGTCCAGGGAATCTTGATGAAATTACCACTGATCGAACGCTGTGGCGGTGATGGTTCGCCTGATGCGATTATGACACCCGTCAGCGATCCGCGACTTTCACCATTACGAGGCTCAGCATTGATGGTACATGTTGAACCGGTTGTGTTTACTACCCAGTAGTTACCTCTGGTGGTCCCCTGGACGATCTGGGTCCAGTATTGACCAGTGTCCGTATTGCAAGAGTTGATAGTACCGTAGACATCAGCTATTGTAGATGCGTCTCCGCCAAGAACCCATGTCCCGTTGACATCAAAATTCACCATGGAAGTATCTCCCTGGCCGGAAGTATACAGACCATAGATGGTGTAGTTATCAAACGGGATATTGGTCAGCGTAACAAGTGCACCATCGCCACCATCGTCAAGATAGCCGACAGCCAGTTTGTGCTGATCGTCACTTGTGCCGTCTCCATTATACCATGCGTTCGCGCTTTGCCACGCAGCATCGATACCGGTAGGCATGCCTTTGTCATCGGTCAGGTTAACCAGCGTACCGTTGGCCTTATCACCTGTGGTTGCGTTAGCAGAACTGTTCCAGAAAGTACTGCTGGTCCCAATAGGACCGATAGTTTGACCGCCAGCGAAACCCTGATTACCCGGATTCTCGACAAAGTTGAGCGAGACCACTGAGCCGGCAAAAGCCGGAACAGTGATAAAGGCCAGCATTAAGACCAAAATTAAACAAATCTTTTTCATTTTTTTTCTCCATTACATTTAAACAACTGTTCACATTATTTCTCGCAACGAGAACCTCAATTCCCTTTTTGTTATCTATCCCCCCTCAAATATAAGCTTACTTATGACCATTTCACTCTCCCAAGTTTAATAAAAGTTAACTTTTGCATTCTTCCGGAAAACCCGGAAAAGACAACTGTTTTACGGTCCATCTTCAACACATCAAAAACGAACCTGACAACACCTTCATCAATTTATAAATGCATCCACATAAAAAAAGCCGGGACGGTAATCTACCGTTCCAGCTTAAAACTTCATATAAATTGTCCACCAGCCCTGACGAACCCGGCCAGGAAAAACTAACTTTTCAGACAACAAAACAAATAATACTTCACACACCATATTTCACACACCTAAATATATCACACACCTAACTTCACACAATCCTGAGCACTTACAACTTGCATTACTTTCGTCAATCAGTGCAACACCTACATAAAAAAAGCCGGGACGATGATCTACCGTTCCAGCTTAAATACTTATATAGATTGTTCCGCTACCCAGACGGATGGGCTTCCAGAAAACTTCCACTTCAGGTAATAAAACTATTAATATATCACACACCATTATATCACACACCTAACTTCACACACCTAACTTCACACACCACATTTCACAAACCTAATTTCACACACCATATATCACACACCTAACTTCACACACTCACGAGAGCACGAAAAACTCACAGTACTATCGTCAATTTAGTGCAGCAACCACACAAAAAACTTTTTTATTTAGCAGGCTTAAAGCCGCCAAAAACGAGGTTTTATACAATTATCAGCATAAAAAAAGCTGAAATGGCACCGAAGCCAGATCAGCATAAATTATTTTTCAAATTGTACAACTGCCCCAAAACTCTGAACATCGCAAGAAATATCCCTTTGCATCATTTCACACCTCTATTCACACACCTTTTTCCGGTCACCCTTCACGGCTATTATAAAGCCAACCATCAGTTTTGTATTCTACAACTTTGAGGTACTCAAAGTCAATACATTTTTGGAACAAATAGCAAAAAGTTCCTATAAAACTTCTATTTGGCAATGAGAAAACACGATTTGGCAAAAAAAAGGAAACCAATCTCTGACATCAATAATACCCTGAAATTAGCTGAAAACAGGCCTTGGTAAACTAAGTACAGTAAATGAAGCCTCTTTTGATTTCCGTAAACAAAAAAACCTATAACTATATTAATATCAATGGTTTAGCAAATTTATTTCAAAATACCGGCTAATACGTTATTACAAAATACCACTTTCGGCAGTAATATTGCTCTATGAAGTCTTAATCCTGTAAAATCAGATTGCGATAACAGTTTTTATGGGAACTTAGTGGCGATTGCAATCTGCAAGCTAAGTGCAGGTGCCTGACCAAAGATATTATTATTTTTCATTCTGTCACCCTGTTCAAGAAATATAATTGCCACCAGCTGGTATCTGCAATACAATCACCGCATATATTTCAGATCATCTTATTATGGGGAATTATAATGCAAACTATTATCTGGGGAACAACAGCAAGCCTTCTGGCTGGTGCGGCAACTGGTATTGGGGCACTACTGGTATTTTTCGTCAGGCGAGAGTCCGATAAAACACTGGACTTTTTGCTTGGTTCAGCAGCAGGAATCATGCTAGCGGCGACTTTTTTCAGTCTGCTAGGCCCTGCGATAGAGCTTGGCGGTATAAGACCAACTGTCATCGGAATAGTACTCGGAGCATTTTTTCTGACGTACGCCGAACGATTTACCCCGCATATGCACATGGTTACCGGCGCACAAGGCCCTTCATCGAGACTGACAAAAGTAGCCCTTTTCGTACTTGCGATAACGATCCACAACTTTCCGGAAGGTATGGCTGTGGGGGTTAGCTTCGGCGGCGAAAATCTCAAAGATGGAATTCCGACCGCGATCGGAATAGGTCTGCAGAATATTCCAGAGGGCCTGGCAGTCGCTTTTGCGCTGCTTCGCGAAAACTGCTCTCGGGTCAGAGCATTCGTAATTGGGCTTCTTACCGGCCTTGTGGAGCCTGTAGGCGGCCTTCTGGGTGCGTCAGTAGTCTCTATTGCCAGTGGTCTGCTACCTTACGGCCTTGCCTTTGCGGGCGGTGCGATGCTCTTTGTAATCAGCGAAGAGGTCATCCCCGAAACACATTCACGAGGCAACTCAAGGTTGGCAACCACCGGCCTGATGATCGGATTTGTTGTTATGATGGTACTTGACAACGCATTTGGCTAACAGGTATATTAACTTGCCATTAACTGTGATCTGCCTGTACTAAATGAAAGGTTTTGCTATCAGCGACAATCACTCACCACAGATATCTGACTGGATCAGTTTAATTCGCGCTGACGGGGTAGGCCCCAAGAGCTTTTTGCGTTTGCTCGATCACTTCGGGACGGTTGAGCGCATACTTGCATCGTCTGTCCATGAGCTGACCAAAGTTGAAAAGATCGGCACCAGAACGGCTGAACGTATTCGCCGCAGCATCGGCGATTTCAACGTGGACAAGGAGATCGCTCTTGCGGACAGACTTGGGGTGTGCATCATCAATATTCAGGATGACAGATACCCGCCAGCACTGAAACATATATATGATCCGCCGCCTGTTCTATACTATAAAGGCACGCTTGAAAGGACCGACAGCCTTGCAGTTGCGATAGTAGGCTGTCGACGCTGCACGCTATATGGTTCCGAACAGGCATCTCGATTTGCCTATATGCTTGCCTCTGCGGGGTTTACGGTTGTTAGCGGCATGGCCAGGGGTATCGATACCGCAGCACACCGAGGGGCACTTAGCGCAATGGGAAGAACCATTGCCGTTCAGGGGTGCGGCTTGTCAAATATCTTCCCGCCCGAAAACAAGCAGTTGTTTTCGCAGATAACGGAGTCGGGCGCGTGCATTAGCGAACTTCCGCTGACATACGAACCATTATCTGAGAATTTCCCGGCAAGAAACCGCATTATCGCAGGCCTTACGATGGGGACGATAGTTGTGGAAGCATCCTCACGAAGCGGCGCTCTTTTGACATCCGAAGCGGCAATCGCAAATAACCGCGAAGTTATGGCACTGCCGGGCCGGATAGATTCGCCCGCAAGCATTGGAACAAACAGGCTCATCAAACAAGGTGCCAAACTTGTAGACAGTGTTGAGGACGTCATGGAGGCACTGGGCTATATTGGTCAGGACCTCAAGGAACATGCTAATGCAGCTGCTGCAAGCAGCGAAAAAGAAGTAGAAACACCCCTGTTTGACGGCTTAAAACTAAACCTAAGCCTTGACGAACAAGTCGTTTATGACACTCTCGATGGACAGGCAATTCATATCGAGCATCTCATTACAAGCAGTGGATTGGCTGTTGGTAAAGTAAACGCGTCTTTAATATCACTACGATTAAAGGGCCTGATCAAGCAGTTGCCTGGTAATGTGTTTAAAAAACTCTAAATCAGGATTTCCAGACATCCACGAACTTCTTTAAAGGATTCACTATATTTTCACAGGTCAACTTTTAACTTTTGACTTGATTATGCCACTTCAATACCGTACAATCCTCTGCTTATCTGCGGATTTGCTTTGCGCATAGCACTGTAAAGCCCGATTTCGGCGTAAAATTGAGGAAAAGCTGCATTGTTTGATGCTTTAACAACCAAATTTAATTCGGTGTTTAAATCTCTGTCAGGGCGCGGCCGTATCACCGAGGCCAACGTCTCTGACGCGATGCGCGAAGTCCGCAAGGCACTGCTTGAAGCAGATGTTAACTACGGCGTAGCGAAGGACTTCTGCAAAACTGTCACCCAAGCAGCTCTCGGAGCAGATGTTGTAAAATCTTTGCATCCAGGGCAAGTGATGGTCAAGATCGTAAACGACGAACTGACCAAATTGATGGGGCCTGTTGACACGAATATCTATTATGTTTCGCCTGGGCCGACAGTCATCATGCTCGCTGGTCTTCAGGGCTGCGGTAAAACAACCACGGCTGCGAAACTTGCGAAATACCTGATCGCAAAGGGCAAAAAGCCGATGATGATCGCTGATGACCTTCAGCGTCCGGCAGCTATCGATCAATTGATAAGTCTTGGTGAGCAAACAGGTGTTGAGGTTTATTCTGAGACCTCAAAAGACGCTGTCCGCGTTGCCAAAAATGGTGTAAAACACGCTAAGAAAAACGGATATGACGTTGTCCTTCTGGATACAGCAGGCCGTCTGCACATCGACGAAGAGATGATGGACGAAGTGGCTAATGTCGCAAAAGCGGTTACGCCACAGCAGATATTTTTAGTCTGCGATTCAATGACAGGCCAGGATGCCGTAAACTCAGCGAAAGAATTCAACGAACGCCTCGAACTTGACGGTGTTATATTAACAAAACTTGACGGTGACGCACGCGGTGGTGCCGCACTATCGATTAAAGCGGTAACCGGCAAGCCCATTAAATTTATCGGCGTCGGCGAAAAGCTGGACAAGCTCGAAGAATTCCACCCCGACAGGATGGCTAGTCGAATACTGGGCATGGGTGATGTTGTTACGCTTGTTGAAAAAGCTCAGGAACATTTCGACGAGGAAGAATCCAAGAAGCTTCAGAAAAAGATGGCTAAGGGTACTTTTGGATTCGATGACTTTTTGAAACAGATGCAGGCTATGAAAAAGATGGGCGGCATGACGAGTATGCTAAAGCTGCTGCCTGGGATCGGTTCGCAACTCGGTGACATGGATGTGGATGACGGCGAGGTCGCCAAGATGGAAGGCATCGTCCATTCGATGACCAAATCCGAACGAAGCAATCCTGACCTGATTGATGCATCCCGCAGACGTCGTATCGCAAAGGGGTGCGGCAGGGGCTTGACGGATGTGGCATCGCTGATTAAGACATTCAAACGCAGCCGTGATATGATGAAGACTGTAAGCGCCGGAGGTCTGGGCGGACTTAAAGGCCTTCTTAGCGGGAAGATGGATATGTCTTCGATGATGCAGGGCGGGAAAAAAATTAAACAGCGATCGAAGCGTAAAAGAGTGATCGTAAGAGGCAAGAAAAAGAAAAGAAGATAATGGCAGCGGCCAAAAACATAATGTCGCTTGAGCAGTATCTTGAGAAAGTCGGCAGGTTCGCGGGCAACGAATACGGCAAACAGATCAGAAGCCAATTCGCCGACAGCAAAGGGAACAGCGAACTTGCGATGCTGCAATCGCCAAGCTTCGATGAGATGCAGCAGTTGACTCGCGCGGTGGCGATAATGACGCCAAGCGAAAAGGCTGGCGCCGATAAGCTAAGCGACGAGCAGGTAAGATCGATCGCCAAAGACGCAAAAGTCGACGAAGCGTTATTCGCGATATTTATAAATGGATACGCATTAGCACTTTGTCCGTGATAAAATTCAGGATTCAGCGGACAAAGCACTAAAGAGTAAACCCGTTTTGCCGGACGCATAGGGTATCCGGCGAAAATTAATCATAGAGTAGTTGAATGAAAGGTAAGTGAAATGTCAGTAAAGATCAGAATGTCAAGAATGGGTCGCAGGCACAGACCGTTCTATCGTATTAACGCTGTTGACTCGCGTACTCCGCGTGACGGCAGAATCCTGGAGAAGCTCGGTCACTTCGATCCAATCGAAAAAGATGAGAGCAAGCAGGTAGTACTCGATATCGAGCGTGTTCAGTTCTGGCTTGACCAGGGCGCTGTTCCCAGCGATACAGTTATTGATATACTTAAGAAGCTTGGTGTAACGACTAAGCTTGGTGAGCAGAATAAGGCTCGCAGAGATAGAGCAAAGGCAATTGCCCGCAAGAAGAGCAAGCCTTTCAACGAAGCTGAAAGAATAGCGGTACAGAAGAAAATAGAAGCCGAAGCCAAGGCAGTCGAAGATGCCGCTAAAGCCGCTGAAGAAGCAGCCAAGGCAAAAGAAGAAGCTGCAAAGAAGGCGGAGGAAGAAGCCGCAGCAGCAGTCAAGGCAGCTGAAGAAGCTGAGGCAGCTAAAGCCAAAGCAGCCGAAGAAGCCGCAGCTGCTAAGAAAGCTGAAGAAGAAGCTGCGGCCGCAGCCAAAGCAGCAGAAGAGGCAGCACCAGCAGAGACAACAGAAGAAGCGGCTCCAGAAGGCGAGTAGCTTATTGCACACTGTAGTTTGCAAATAACAAAAACGGCAGTAAGCCATCAGGTTTACTGCCGTTTTTTTTGTTATTGATTTTCTCTAAAAGTAATGGTGCCTTTGTGAGCCGTCATACTTTTTTGACTTCATGCAGCAGTTTTTGAAATTTACGGTTCGAGCCGCATGGACACGGATCCTGCCTGCCTAGTTTCTCGATGAGTTCCTTATTGCCATGCACTGTGCGAGGGCCTCGCTTGACTTTTGTTTCGGATGGGTATCCTTTGCGTCGTTTGCTGATGACCTCAAAAGCACTGCTGTTGGTTGTCGTTAAATTCGTTACACATGATGCACCTCCGTTTCAAAAAAGTAATATACCACTGCCCGTATTGTCAGGCCGCAGAAAGATACTGCATAACAATGACCGAGTCAATCTATATTTAGATATTCAAGTATATCCCGACAAGCGTCTACAGTGCTTCTATGTCTTTTGGGAAAGGTTTTGTTCTTATGCCGCATGTTAGGGTTGGTATGAAATCTTCCAAGGTCTGTGCCGCACCCTGTGCGACAGCTTTTCCGATGGCTATTGCCTGCCTGATCTCATCGTCATCGGCGCCGAATTCCTTTGCCCTGTTGACGTGATACTCCAGGCAGGACAGACAATGGGCGGTTACCGATGCCGAAATGGACATTAATTCCTTTGTTTTCGTATCAATCATATTACTACCCCTTCAGCTTACCAATCTATAATATAAAAAACGAAACGGTAGGATGCTAGAAAAAAACAACAAAATATGGTTTTATTTCAGCCGAGTGAACTTTGCGGGATTTTCCGGCAATCGCACCGCAGGGGCGGGTGAGGCCGACGAGCTTTTGGGACACCGCGTCATTTGGCTGACATGTTACAAAATATGGATCATTGCAAATCATCAGGGCATGGAGTATGCTGGATTGGGATTTGAACGAGATATTGTATGAGGAATTATGCGAATTGATGTATTGACACTGTTTCCTGAGATGTTCGAAGGGCCACTTGGGTACTCTATACCCAAGCGAGCACAGGACAAGGGTATTGTCGAGATAGCGCTGACAAATATCCGTGATTTTGGCGTTGGCAATTATAACAAGGTTGACGATGCGCCTTACGGCGGCGGACCCGGCATGGTGATGGCGTGCGGGCCGGTTTTTGACAGCTATGAACATGCCGCAAAACAGCATCCGGCGAAGGGCAGGGTAATTATGATGACCCCTGCGGGGCGGAAGCTGGACCAGAAACTAATGCGTGAGCTTAGCAGCGAGGAAAGGCTGATACTGATCGCAGGACGGTATGAAGGTTTTGATGAGCGGATACAAGAAGGTCTGGATGCCGAGATGGTATCTATCGGGGACTATGTCTTAAGCGGCGGAGAACTTGCCGCTATGGTCGTAATCGACGGAGTTGTCAGGCTTTTGGACGGTGCGCTCGGCCATGAAGACAGCGCTTTGGACGAATCATTCAGCGGCGGGCTGTTGGAGTATCCGCAGTATACAAGACCCGAGGATTATCACGGAATGACAGTGCCCGAGGTGCTGCTTGGGGGGAACCATGCCTTAATAGAACAGTGGCGACGTCAGCAGGCATTGGAAAGAACGAGGAGCTTACGGCCTGACCTGTTAGAAGAATTATGAACAACATGCTGGATTTTGCGTTATTGCCGTGGTATAATGAATTCAAAGCCATACTATTTTCGGAGGTACTTACAAATGAAAAGACGTTCCGGTTTTACGCTTATCGAACTTCTGGTTGTAATCTCTATCATCGCCCTGCTGTTGGCAATACTGCTTCCGTCGCTTGGTCTGGCAAAAGAGAAAGCTAAGAACGTTTTGTGCAAGAATAACCTGCGTCAGTATGGTCTTTGCGCTGAAATGCTTCTCAACGATAACAGAGATACTTATCCCGCACCCCATTACTGTCTTGTTGATACCAGGAATGATCCATCCATATCTTCTCGCCTTCGGTGCCAATGGCACGATGAGGAGAACTTTCTTCATAAGCGACCTGATCTGGCCGGTCTGTTGTGGCCGTATCTGGCGACGCAGAAGATCCATCTTTGTCCGACGTTTAAAAGTATTGGCAAAAAGTACGGTCAAAATCACCCAAACCACAATCCTGCCATTCCAATAAGCCCTCAATACAGCTACAGCATGAATGCTCTTCTGGGGCCAGGGTATGCCGAGAAGAGAACCCGGGTACGCCGACCTATGGATACATTTTTCTTTGCAGAAGAGAATATGTGGGTCACGTCTGGACTCAACGGATATGTGCTTAATGACAACGCCCTGTATACTATCTGGGATATGATACACCCGCTTGACTCACCTCCGCCGTTTACGGACAGTTTCGGTTTCTTCCATAACTCACCGAAACTGGGCAGCCTTATCGGGAAATCATGGGATCAGATCAAAGATTTGAAAATAGGCAACACTTATGCCGTTTTTGTCGATGGGCATGTCGACGCGGTAACTCCCGAGGAAAGCTACAGGCACGCAAGGCCATAGAATTCAATCGCAGAACTGATCGCTGAGAGCTACTGTTTCGATTTTGTCGGCGGCTTATCACCAAGTCTTACGACCGCATAGACGAGCGCTCCGGGCAGGCCTGCTATCAGAGTTATCGCGATCCATATTCCTGAACCTGCTTTTCGGTTGTTGATGTCTTTATAGACCCAGGTGGCAGTAAGGATGTGGACGACAACACAGAGCATCAACAGAACGACTATACATCCATCGTCCTTGTGGTGGCGGTCGCGCTGATTGTTCCGCTCGAGTTCACTGCGTCTTTCTTCCAACTGGAGTTGTCTCATTTGCTGCCCGAATTCCATTTCGGCTTCTTTTTCCTGCATCTCCATTTGAACATGACGCAGCTGGTTTTGCTGTTCGGCGTGGGTGATCTCAAGTTCAAAATCATGCTGCATCTCGGCATCCGGATGTTCAGGCTCTTCGGCGAAGGCAAGCGGAGTGATTAATAATGCTGTGAGTAAAAGCAATAAAAGAAATGACCTCATTGTTCGATCTCCTTTCAAAATAGATCAATGCTCTGGTACAATTATAGCATCTGCTGGGCCATGAGCAAGAATAATAAACTCAAACTGACCAATCGCCGACTTGAAAGATTACAAAGTAGCCATTGGCAGCATAAAACTGCCTGAAACGACAGGGACGCTGGATATTTTTTTATAAAGCAACTACGGATTTCACGGATTTGCGCGGATTAAAAGACAAAAGGAGAACCACCTGCCACGACAGGCGCTGGCATGGCGGGCGAATTAACACCAATGCACACGAATGTTTTTTTGTCACAGAGGTCTTGGAGCAGCATAGCCGCAACCAAAAAGATTTATCCGCAGATTGACGCAGATTAAATGTTTGGTTTTTAAAGGCAATCTTCACCACGAAGGACACGAAGATCACGAAGAAAAAAAGGCTGAAAAGATCGTTGGCGGATTTGTTTTTTGGATTTTGGTATCGATAACATCGGCCTTGGCCGCACTGTCGCCGCGGTGCAAAGCCTGCTGTCTATTTCCAAGATCATCCATTGTAAACTGTTGCCAAGATACTCAACGTCCGTTAATTATTTCAAATGCTCCTGATTCCGTCCCATTTACCCGGTCTAGCTTCCCGTCGAAGATTTCAATATGTCTGTTAGCCGCTACCATAAACCTCAATTCTCAAAAGATCGGCTCCTGACCCCTTAGTTATTCTATCTGCTCACAGTGCTGGGATTCAGCCAAAAGAAGCAATGATGACTTTCAACAAAATATTTCATGCGATTGCCCTGGTCCCCCTATAGTTCATTTAAATGTTTTTCTCGATTTCTAGGGTTAGTTCTTTGGGATCATCGTCTAAGTTATTCTTGTAATCCCATTTATAGTTCCCCGGGCCAATAACCCAAAACTCCTCACTGTTTGAATTCTCAGCTGCCAAGTTAAAACTATCCCAGGATTGTGGAATCCTGAACCAAATATATTCGGGTTCATTTGGATTATCCCCCGCAATTGGTAGCCGATAATGACCAGGTGATAACACCAATGTTCTGTTATTTGTTACCAGTTTCACAAGTTGCTCAAAGTTACGGTGTAAAGGACTGAAATATACTTCGATATCAGTTTTTTTGATGTCATTTGGATCGTCAGAGGATTTCCAGTTCGTAAAAGAAAACCTGTAATCACCCGGACGAATCCGTAATATATCACCGGACTGCGCTATATTAACAGCTCTAGATACTGTCTGCAACGGTTCTTGGATTGTACCATATGCAGAATCAGAGCCAAATGTGCTAATACTATAATTCGTAGCACGCAAATTCCCATCTGTTTCGATCTGTTCGGGGGAACCAGCCCCGATAGGCGCCTCTGCAACCACAGGGGTACTTGAACTGTTTAGTCGCTCCTGATATTGACGATACAAATCCTCATATCGGCCAGATAGAGTAGAAAATTCATACCCCAGCTCTTCGAGCATACTCTTTAATTTTTTTACTTCTTTCTCTGTGGTCTCTAGCTGTTCCTTTGTCTCATTTAATTCCTCGGTAGCATCTGCAAAACGCTGGGAATAGTCTGTTACAGCTTCTGATGCTGATGGATTCCTATTCATTTTCTTTTCGATCATTTCCATCATTGCCATCGAGAAACGGTGATTGGGTGACTTTTTGAGCATCTCCCCCAATATCTCCTTTGCCTCCACATAGTCTCCCATCAAGAAACTAATTGCGGAATAAAAATGAACTATTCGTTCATCATTCGTCATCTTTTCATCTATTACTTTTGCCTCATGCAAAAGCCTGATAACCTCCCTAATTTCTTCAACAGGATTCTGAGAACCACTGCTTCTTAGCTTAGTCCGAATAGCTTCTGTAACTTGTTCAAGAAGTTCATTCGTCATAGGCCTGTTCTGCACTTTGACCAAGAAAGCAAAAATATCACTAGCTAGATCTCCCCTCAATGTCGCGACAGCGCAATTCAGTTCTTGAAAACCTTTATTCATAGCATCTTTTATCTGACTTATCTCATCAGACATTAGAGCTTGCTTTCTGCCAATACTCTCCAGTTCATCTTCAACATCGATAGGAGCCAATTCACTAAACCAAAACAAAAAAACCAAGACAAACATTCCAGCACCGCCACTAGCTTGAATCCCAATTTTGCACATATATGGGATATTCATATCCGCTATCAACTTAACTTTACATGAAAAGAAATATACAAACAATCCAGCCAATATAGCTGTGAAAAAAGCTAGTATTTTGTGTTTCTGCGGGGGTAATTCATCAGGCCCAAACCAGAAGGCACCCATTAGAAAAGCAAAGGTCAGGCTACCAAATACCCATGATGCGATCAATTGCGATTTTGACTTTCTAGTAGACATCGGTAGCTCTCCTTCATCGAAACAATCTTTCTCTCTATCTGATTTACCAGAGAATATTTATGGTGTCCGGTACAATTGTTTTGTGTTTTGTGCTATTCAAGTGCATCGTTTGTCATTCCTAAAGTTCTTTGCCAAAATCAAAATCCAAACCGCTGACAAGGTTGCCGATGACAGTTAAGCAGTTGAGATCGTTATAGGTATTATCAGGGGCCGAAGGTTGATGGTCAAATGAAATCGATGTAATATTAGTGTTTTTATCATAAGTATACGTATTAAAATCGGCTATAACCGTCGGTGTGGTGGTGCATGTCTTTTTGCGGCAAAAAGACTATTTCTACGGTTTTCATGGTAAAAACCGCTCTGGATCAGTTATTTACGCTGAAATCGGGGTGTTTATGGCGGAAGTTTTAAAAAAAAGCTTGAATATTCTTTTGAAATGAGTATAGTATTCGATTCTTCACAGGTTTTGGTTTACGTCGTCCGGGTACGGCAGTCTGTGGGGCCAATTATCAGTAAGCAAAAATGAACGATGGGAGATGTATCGTGATAACAGAATTGTTGGATTCAGTTGAAAATAAAAGTCTAAAGCAGAAATTGCCGGTCTTCGAGACAGGTGATACTGTCGATGTTTACTGCCGTATCAAGGAAGGCGACAAGGTCCGTACTCAGATATTCAACGGTACTGTAATCGCTCGCGGCGGGCGGGGCATCAATGCTACTTTTACGGTTCGCCGTGTTGCCGGTGACGAAGGTGTCGAAAGAATCTTCCCATTGCACTCGCCTAACGTTCTCGATGTTCGTGCGATACGCAGCGGTAAGACCAGACGCGCCAAGCTTTTCTTCCTTCGCGACAGAACGGGTAAGGCAGTTAAACTGTCACAGCGTCACAGCTCACATACAGTGGCAAGGTAGATCATGTTCCTGCTTCCATGGAGCAGAGCGAGGCTTTTAGCTGACGCGAAGAAACTTGGTCGCTGGGGCGAGAAATACTGTTTGAGATATTTAAAGGGCAAGGGCTTTCGGGCCGTTGCCCTTAACTACAGGTGCAAGGCGGGCGAGATCGATCTGGTTGTGGGCGATGCGGAGGGCAGGCTGATCTTTGTCGAGGTTAAGACACGGGCCAGTGAAGAGTGGGCAAAGGCACAGGACGCGGTTGACCGGAGGAAGCAGGAAAGGATGTTCCGGGTGTCACGGGAATTTTGCAGGAAGTACAAGATCAAGGATCGGCCGCTGCGGTTCGATGTTGTAGCCATCGTGCTTGGGGAAAAAGGCCAGCCGGAAATCAGGCATTACGAAAATGCGTTTCGACCACGATAAGTATGGGAAAGTTTAACGATGGAACTTATTGACACACATGCTCATTTGACTTTTGAGGAACTTGAGAGCCAGGCTGAAGATGTTATTGCAAGGAGCATCGAGGCAGGCGTTGTCGGGTGGGTAACTATCGGCACGGATCGGGAGCAGATGGAAAGGGCTGTCGCCCTTGCAGATCGGTTTGAGAACATGTGGGCCGCGGCTGGGATACATCCGCATTACGCAAAGGATGCGGCAGCTGGAGATGTTGACTATTTGCGTCAGCTTGCGGCGGACCGCAAGATCGTAGCGATTGGTGAGTGCGGGCTGGATTTTCATTATAACTTCAGTGCGCAGGATATGCAGCGGGAGCTTTTCAGGGCGCAGTTAAAGATCGCAGCCGAGGCGGGACTGCCGGTGGTGGTGCATACAAGAAACGCATTCGATGAGAGCATGAGTATACTGGATGAGTTTGCGGGCCAACTTAAGGATGTGGTCATTCACTGTTACGGAGGTGATGCAGAGCAAACCGAGCTGGTATTGAGCAGGGGCTATCATATTTCATTCACGGGAATCATTACATTCAAAAAGAGCGACGAACTGCGAGAAGTTGCCAAGCTTGTGCCGCTAGACCGGATGATGGTCGAAACGGACTGCCCATATATATCGCCAACGCCGGTACGCAACCAGAGGCCATGCGAACCAGCAATGCTGGTGCACACAGCAAAGACACTGGCAGAACTAAAGGGTGTTTCACTTGACGAGTTTTCTCAAGAAGTTACCGCAACAAGTCAACGATTCTTCAACATACAATTGTAATATGCTCATATCGAGCTAAGGAACTGCGTATAAATAAACACTACATTTCTCATCTCATCTTTACATCATCTTCAGCCGAATCTCAATTGCTAAATCCTCAACGTAGAATAGCTACGCCTGCGGTTTAGCTCAATCGATTGCGACTGAATCTGACGCAAATCTGAGCGACAAATGAAGCGTTTATTTATGCGCAGCCCCTAATCCTGGCTTGACTGTAGATTATCCTCCAGCCACATGTTGGCTAAGATCGCGAGATCTCTAAAGTCAATTATGCAATCGTTGTTGAGGTCGCCTTCTATCCTGCCGAGACAATTTGCTTTAAATCTGAAATTGTCAAAGTCGATCTCAATATCGCCTGTTGCAGGAGTGTGTACCATGACCTCAATACTGACCGGGAAAGTAGTGTCTCCATCCCAAATGCCGTCTCCTTCGGAATCCCAGAGCAGATCAAGATCATTCAAAGAAAGTGAATCGATAGAAATGTTCTGCCAGGTGCCTACAGCAATCGGGAATTCCTGCGTGATGAACTCATCATTGTCATGGTCGATAAAAAGGAATCTGGCATAGACCGGATAACCGGGGTCCTGAGGCAACCTTGCATCAACCGAGATCGTTGCACCGCCGATATATTTACTGTCATCAAAAAGCCCGGCAAAATCACCGACAAGTTGAAATTGACCGAAATCAGAAATACCTGGATAGTCCAGGATCCCTACAAAGCCGCTTTGCTCAGCGGCGGATACATCGGTTGTTACTCTGACGAACTGGTTGGGGCCCTGTTCATCCAGAATCCGGATATCAGCAGCATCGTTAGCCCCGCCTTCACCCCATGTAACTCTCAGGTTGTCGGGTACCGCAGGATCGTCAAAAATTCCGTAATAATTATCCGGTTCATTGAAGCCTGCGAATTGACCATCCTGAACAGGGGGAGTCTCATAATCCTCGATCATATCAAAAAGCGATGATCCACCTGTCGTAAAAGCAATAATGTTGCAGTGCTCAACAATAAGGGCATACTCGAACGTATCGCCGTTTGTTGTCAGCATTGAAGGCAGCGCCGGCTGACCCTCAACCAGTGTCGCATCCTTCACATTCATCGCACCTATCTCAAGTTCATAGCTGTGATCGCTCTCAAGTGTGCCTGGCACCAAAGAAGTCGTACTGATTGGAGCGGGCACATCTTCATAGATATCCATATCAACAGGAACATCAACAAGCCAAATTGCAAGAGCATCGGCAGCAGCTGGACTGATCGTCCAGGTAAGTGTTGGCTCGACATCGATACCCTCCTGTCCATCATAAGAAGGATATGTATAATCAACGCCGGAAGCAGGCTCAGCCACACCGGAATAATTCATGACAACGCTGTCGATCGTTGATCCTCCGCTATCCTTGAAAGCAAACGTGTAATTGCCCTCCGGGTAAACGCCCCTCAGTGAAGCAAGGTCGGCATAATATACTGTTGAACACCACTCCCAATCATCGTCAGCTGTGATGGTTATTACAGGTCCACCGGGAACCTGAACATCGACGCTGTGAACCGTACCGGGATCATCGAATTCGACAAAAAACTCAATCGTCCAGGGCTGCGGAGACGCTGTTCCATCCTGTAGATCCTTAATAGTGCTGATCACTATCAATCTAACATCGCTTGCCTGTGCTGCACAAGTAACAAATGCCATACACACAGCCAGTGCCAATATTAATATGCCCCTGTTAATTTCCAATCTCATGATATTCTCCTTTGAAGGCTATTTAAACATTCAGCAAAATACACATCTCAACAATAAATAATGACTGACAAATCAAGCTGCCATTCATTATGTTATGGTTGTTTTTGGGCAGATGGTGTACGACTCTATGTGTATATCGACCAGTATTTCAGCTCACTTAATGACCTTTTGAGTGGTTTGGATGCCTTGTTTACGCATAAACACCAATCATTCATGCGTCGAGATTGATTTCAATGGTATTAATAGTTGATAAGCTAAGCAAAGTGCATTTCCAACTTGCAATACAACACCTGTGCGAAACCGGCAGCCGTGCGAACTGGCAATGCTGATGTATACAGCGTGAACTCCTGGCCTGCACAATATCAACCTTGACGAATTTACGGAAAAAGTAACCGCAACAAGTAAAGATTTCTTTTGTATTTCATAGGAATTTTCGATATAATAGTGGCGGTTCTATAGGACTCTCGCAGTAGTACTATAAAATAACTAAGATTTTCTTAGTAAAATAACTTGTTACTATTTGAAAAATCGTTAAACTACTCTGGTTATTAACTCGATATTATACTTACACAAGTTAAGGATAGTAATGCCAGGTTTTGAGGAAGTTTTAGAAACTATAAAATCTTTGGGGCTAACTAAAGGCCTGTTTGTCGTATTCTTTTTTACGGCTCATAGCTATGTGTTTTGGCTATATAGGGGTCGCTTAAAAGACCGTCAAAAGGAAATTGACAGATTAGCTTCAGAAAACCATGAATATCGAGATCGTTTCTTGAAACTATTGGATAAACGATTTGGTTTTTAAAGACTTTTAGTCGAAAGTGTACTATTATGTTATATTTAATGTTTACCCCTATTTTGATAGCGCTTACGATAATGGCTTTGTATCTCCAAAGACTCACTAAACATGATAAAATTTTGTTTCAATTTTGCCTAATTCGTCGTGAGATAATGAGTATTTTTCGGAAGGAAGGCTTTAGCCTATCCAAATCCGACTATGCAGCTCTAAAGGAGTTGGTTGTAATTTTAAACAATACAATTCACAACTATGAACAAATGAAAACAAGTCATTTTAGCTGGAAAGGGCTTGCGTTACTATCTCAACAATTTAAAAAATCTGTTAATGAAGTTGAGGAAGTTAATGTTTCAGATAATGCCCGAATTGAAAAATTTAAGTTAAAGATAACTAGAACATTTATAATGGCTTTTCTAACACATACTCCATTTATTAAACCGGTTATTTGCCTAACAATACTCATATGGTTACTAACCAAAATGAGTAAACTAGGAATTTCTAAATTGCAAGAAATTTTAGCTTATCTCAACTATATCTGTGAATTGCGAACTAGATATGAAGATAGAAACGGCACTCTTAGATTAACTTAATTAAGTTTGTAAGAACCATTTTGAAAATACTTTATTTTTTTGCTATTGCTATGCGGTCGTTTTTTGCGAAGTCTTTTTTAACTTCGATCTCCGTGAAGGTATTTGAGGAATCGAGCAATTCTTTTATGTCGTCGCCCTGATGGTATCCTATCTCTAACATCAGTGCGGCGTCCGGTTTGAGGTGTGAGTCCATTTCGGCGATGATTCTTTCGTAGACATCCAGTCCTTTGACGCCTGCGTGGAGTGCTTTTTGCGGTTCGTAATCTTTTACATTTTTTTCGAGAGCTTCATATTCGGCAGTTGAGACGTAAGGCGGATTGGAAACTATCAGATCGAACCTGGTTTCATCGAGGCCCTCGATTATAGGTGCGAACAGGTCGCCGCACAGAAGCTGGACGGTCTCGGTCAATTGGTGATGCTGGACGTTTCGAGCAGCAACGCTCAGGGCATCATCGCAGATGTCGGTGGCTATTACTTTGACATCGGGTACGCCTTTGGCAATCGCGACAGCAATGCAGCCTGAGCCGGTACACATGTCCAGTACGTACTGCGGTGCGGGACGGGTGCGGAGAAACTCGATCGCAAGTTCGACGAGCTGCTCGGTCTCGGG
>DAOWHR010000105.1 GCA_030641315.1 Anaerohalosphaeraceae bacterium
CCATGATGCCGGAGACATAGAGCAGCGGCGCAAAAGCGAACATTGTCGTCAGTACCGCCATAGTGACCGGGGCGGCCATTTCGCGTACTCCCTTTATTGCCGCTGAGACGGGATCCATGCCCTTTTCCCTGTAGGCATAGATATTTTCTCCGACAACAATGGCATCATCAACGACGATACCAAGTGCCATGATAAATCCGAAGAGCGAAATCATGTTCAGGGAGACATCGAAAACGGGCAGGAGCCAGAAAGCGCCCATGAACGAAATTGGAATCCCCATAGTTGTCCAAAAGGCAAGCTTCGGGTTGAGGAAGAGCGCCAGCGACAGGAAAACGAGAATAAGCCCCATGCGCGCGTTCCTCATCAGCAGGTCCATCCTTGCCCGAAGCATTATTGAAGTGTCCTGCCAGATGTCCATTGAGATGCCGTTTGGCATGGCTTGTTCATTGGTTTTGACGTATTTTTTTACAATCCCGGCAACTTTCAGTGCGCCCTGCTGGCCTACACGATACACTTTAACCAGTACGGCAGGAGAAGAATCCAACCTCAATGAAATCTCAGAATCATCGAAACCATCGATAACTGTCGCGATGTCACGAAGACGTATGATCGTCCCGTCATTTCGAGTAATTACGATGATGTCCTCAAATTCGCGGCCTGTATATTTCTGGCCCTTTGTTCGTATCAGAACTTCACCGCCTGTTGTTTTAACGGAACCGCCTGGAACGTCGAGCGACGACCTTCTGATGGCTGCGGATATGTCGTCAAATGTCAGTGAATATCTTCGCAGCGTTTCTTCGGAGACCTCTATGGATATTTCGTACGGCCTGACACCTGCGACTTCGACGTAGCTGATATCGTCAAGCGCGGTAAGCTCATCGCGCACATTGTCAGCCAATTCCTTGAGAGTTCGTTCAGAGGCTTCTCCATGTAGAACTATAGTAAGCACTTCGTAGCGGGTGTTTACCTCGCTGATGATGGGCTTTTCAGTTTCTACGGGGAAAGTTATGATACGGTCGACCTCGGCTTTGACATCGTCGAGTACTTCGCTTGAGTCGGCATACTCCTCAACCTCAATGAACACCATGCCTGCACCTTCGGCGGCGGAAGAACTGAGCCTTTTGACCCCGTCAACTCCGGCGACGGCTTCTTCGACACGAAGACAAACACCCTGCTCAACTTCGGCAGGCGAGGCCCCGCGGTAAGGCACTGTAACAGTGATCAAGTCCATGCTCATCTCAGGGAAAAGCTCTACCTTGATGGTAAATATGGTTATCAGCCCGCCAGCCATGAGCAGGAACATGAGCAGGTTTGCAGCAACGTGGTTTTGTGCGAACCAGGCGATCGGACCCTTCTTTTCGACCAAATCTTTCACTTTATTTCGCCTCCTGATCCGTTTGAGTTTCCGGCAGCAGTATCCTGATCCCCATGTTGTCCGTTACCGTATCGAGAGAGTCGGTGATGACAATATCGCCTTCATTGATACCGGATGATATGAAGGCGAAATTCTCGTTAAACCGTGCGATCCCGACCTCCTTTATGTGAAGTCGCTCGCCATTGGCTACCCAGAGATATTTGCCCTGATGGATAGCGGTACGCGGAACCTGGATGACGTTTTTCAGTTGTCTTCCAGCGATCAGAATATCAACAAACATGCCAGGTGTAAGCGGCGGGCTGTTGTCTTTTGTGACGAAGGGGTCGTTTACCTCGAGGACGACATTGACCATTCTTGAAATCGGGTCGATCCGTGCTTCGGTGCGTACGACGGTTCCGTTCCATGTGTGAGTTTGGCCGGCGAATTTGGCGGTGACAGTTGCCTGGGTCAAAGGTGAGGTACTGTCGGAGGTAAGTGGCACATCGAACCATGCAAGTTCGCTGTCCTTCAGCGGAACCATGATCTCGACAGCCTTGGTGCCGTAGACGGTCGCGACGGGCTGGCCCGGTGTGAGGTATTGGCCTGCGTCGATGGTTTCTTCGACGATACGGCCGTCAAACGGCATCGAAATAACCGTCCGTTCGAGATTCAGTTTTGCGGTCTGGAGCTGGGCGTTTGCGGCTTTTAGCTGGGCTGTTGCCTGTCGGACCTGGGGCTGTCGCAGAACGAGTGGAGAAGCTGTTTCGTTGGGATGGAGCTGATCCCATTCTTTTTTCGCGACGGCAGCTTCGGCGAGTTCCCTGTCGAGGGCAACCTGGGCGCCTGCGACTGAGGCTTCGGCGCTTTCGACGATGGCTTCATAGTCTCGCGGATCGATCGTGATCAAAGGCTCGTTGGCTTTGAAGAATCCGCCGTTGACGAAGTTTGGATGGCAGGCAATGATGCGGCCCGCTACCTGGGGGACCACTTTGACAAC
>DAOWHR010000231.1 GCA_030641315.1 Anaerohalosphaeraceae bacterium
ACAAAAAAACATAGAAAGATCGCCATAATTGCGCTGGCGGTGCGACTGGCGATCATCATCGTCTTTGCCGCTGTGCCGACATGTTTCGCCGGTGCCGGTGGAAATTCTCTGATCATCGAAAGTTCACCTGTCAGCGGCGGCACGGTAGTTCCGCAGGCCGGTTCGGACACTTTGCTGCTTAACGACACTTTGATCCTGACAGCGGTCCCAAACGCAGGCTACCGTTTTCTGTTCTGGCTTGGCGATGTTGCCGACCCATCGACGATATCAACTACCATACTGGCTGACTCGCCAAAAATGGTCATCGCGGTTTTCGATAAGTTCACATTCGACCAGACAGGCACTGACGCAGGCGGCAGTAAGAAGATCGGCGGAAGATCAGGCCACGGCTCATTGACAACCAGCGCAGGTAATCCATCGACCGGTTCCTCCTCGGGTGGCGGTTCATCGCCTCCATTGCCCGATCCAGTGCCCTATTCACCACCACCCAGAGATGGCGATGTAGAGGTTCCGGAGCCTGCGACTATGGTCCTGCTTGTGGCCGGAGCTGCAACGCTGGGTCTGTCAAGAAAGAAAAAGAGACTCGCACTGAAAGAAAAATAAGGTCCATAAGATTGATGACTGCCGGGAGACTTGCTCTTCCGGCAAGCTTCTGTCTAGCCGCAGCCGGTGTGGCTAAACCTTGCGGAATACCGCGACAACATTTTCAACATCGACGACAAACAGCCGGTTGTCGCCTTCAAAGTCAACCGGTATGGCGCCTTTAGGGTTGAACAGGACCTTGTCATATTGCCTGAGTGGCAACTCTGCCGATATCTCAACTTCGGCCGACACAGAAACAATGCGCCCCGTGATCGTGGGTATCTCAATATTATCCGGCAGTTGAATCCCGCCTTTGGTTTGTTTCTTGTCCTCGTCCTTGCGGATGACGACACGCTTACCGATCGGCTCGACCGTCTCAAAATCATCTGTTTTATTGTCGCTGTTTTCGTCCATTTTTCTGTTACCAATTATTCATCTGTTTTCTTCGCCGCTTTTATTGTGGTTTTCTTTTTTGCCGTCTTCTTTTTGGCTGTTTTCTTTTTTGCAACTTTTTTCTTAGCCGTCTTCTTCTTGGCCCCAGCCTTCTTTCTGCCCAGAAGTTTATCCGCCTCTTCCCATGTTTCAGGAGGCCAAATACCATCTTCCTGCAGCTTCTTCAAATTGTCAAGCTGTTTTATGCTGACGATGGTCCTGCATTTTGGGAACTTGTTACACCCCATAAACTCGCCCTTTTTGCTCTCACGTATCACCAGCTCACCCGTACTGCACTTGTAGCACTTGACACCGGTCGGCTTTGGCGGCGCCTTAGGCGGCAAAATGTTGCCTTCCTTATCGATCCCGAGAATAGTCTTGCACGTCGGGTAATCGGTACAGCCAAGGAACGGGCCGAACCTGCCGGACTTTTCCATCATACCCTTGCCGCAGTTGGGGCACTTGTGTTCCGATTCCTTCGGCTCCAGCATGTTCCCTTCCCTGTCACAAGGACAGGCGTACTTGCAGGGAGTCTCTTCGTGGCCGTACATCGAACAACTGAGAAATCTTCCGTTCTTGCCGAACCTGTATTCCATCGGCGCCTGGCATTTGGGGCACTTGTATTCGCTGGGCTGAGTTTCCGCCTTTGCGTGCTTCATATTCTCGGTCGCCACATCAAGATTCTCCTTGAATGGCCCGTAGAATTCCCTCAGCACGCCGACCCAGTCGAGATGCTGTTCCTCGATCTTGTCGAGCTGTCCTTCCATGTGCCTGGTAAACGCAATATCCATCACGCGCGGGAAAAACTCACTGAGCTTATCGGTAACAACCTCGCCGATATCCGTCGAGTGGAACTTGTTCTGCAATTTTTCGACGTACTTCCTGTCCTGTATCGTTGTTATAATAGAAGCGTATGTACTCGGTCGACCGATGCCCTCTTTCTCAAGCGCCTTAACAAGCGAAGCCTCGGTGTACCTGGCAGGCGGCTTGGTAAAGTGCTGCTGCGCGTCGATATCGACTGGCCCGACATTAACACCCGCTTCCATCGCAGGCAATATCTGATCGTTCGAGCTTGTTCTCCATATTCGGGTAAATCCGTCAAACGCCTGAACCCTGCCCGTCGCCCTGTAAACGCACGGCCCAACAGCCGTATCAGCCGTGATCTCAACAGCCGTTGTATCCCACTGCGCCTCGGACATCTGACACGCAACGAAACGCCTCCAGATAAGGTCATAGAGTCTGAACTGATCTTCAGTCAAAAACTGCTGAATATCGCCCGGCACAAGATCAGGGTCCGTAGGCCTTACAGCCTCATGGGCCTCTTGCGCGCCTTTCTTGGAACTAAAGAAATTCGGCTTGTCCGGCAGATACGCTTGTCCCAGATTAGACTGAATATAATGCCTAACCGACGATATAGCCTCAGGCGACAAATGCGTGCTGTCCGTTCTCATGTACGTTATCAAACCCAGCGCACCCATCGAACCCAGATCGATACCCTCGTAAAGCTGCTGTGCAGCCATCA
>DAOWHR010000156.1 GCA_030641315.1 Anaerohalosphaeraceae bacterium
AATGATTATGCTTAAGCTCGACAAACTAATGTGACAATTTCATCGAATAATGGACATTTATTAAAAATACCCCGGCGACGAAACGACTTTTAGTGTAGGACAAATGTTCATCTGATAACCGATCCCGGATCATATCCCTGATCGCTTCGGAACGATTTGAATAGCCTTTACCGGTTATTAACTTGTCAAACTTAGCGAGCAGTTCTTCGTCTAATGAAACACCAATGCGCTCGACATTACTCATTACATCTCCTTTGAAGTCAACGATTTTGATACCAGAACAGGCATTTTACAGAATATTTATTATTATTCCATTAATTTCTTGATTCAGTAACACGAATCTGTTATTTTAACACTGGTAGCACGATTTGCAAATTCGTATTACTAGGGAATCCAATATTAAACTGTGTTTTGTAAACGAAAAGGATTAGCATGAGCAAAGTTAGTTTTATTTCAAGTGTCGTACTTTTGATGGCGTTAGTTGGCGTTAGTTTTGCCGAGCACTCAGGCGATGTTCAGGGCAGTGACACTTTATCGGGTGGCTTTTGGGGTCTCAATGACCAGCTAGCAGAGGAAGGGATCGAAATGGACCTTGGCATTACCAGTATTTATCAGGCCAATGTAAAAGGCGGTCTGAGCACAAACCGCAGACGAGGCAGATATTCCGGCAGCTACGACCTTGAGCTGAAAGCGGACACATATAAACTTTTCGGCATTGACGGCGGCAGCCTGTATCTTCACGGCGAAGGCTGGTGGCCAAAAGCGGGCGGTATCGATGGAATATCCGTCGGCAGCGCGTTCGGTGTAAACGGTGATGCCGGGGCAAGGGACAGCTTTGTAATTACCGAGTTCTGGTGGGAACAGGCAATGCTCGATAATACCCTTCTTCTTCGCTTTGGAAAGCTGGACCTGACAGGAGGCTTCGAATGCAGCGGCTGTCCAGTATCATTCGATGCAAGCAGCTTTGCCCATGATGAGGCCTGCGAGTTCATAAACAGCGCGTTAGTCAACAATCCAACGATACCGTTTCCGGACTACGGGCTTGGGGCGGCCTTGTACTGGAATCCGATTGAGTGGTGGTACGCCTCAGTTGGTGTTGCAGATGCTCAGGCTGATGCCCGAGAAACCGGTTTGCGAACCACTTTTGGCGGGGAAGATTATTTCTTTTATATATTCGAGACAGGAGTCACCCCAAAGCTGGATTCAGTAAAGGGTCCACTGCAGGGGGCATATCGAGTCGGAGTGTGGTACGATCCGCAGCCGAAAGTTAACTCTGACGGCACAAAGAACTATCGCGATGACATGGGCTTTTATACGAGCTGCGATCAAATGGTTTTCATGGAAAACTCCGACCCGACAGACAGCCAGGGCCTGGGTATATTCTTCAGATACGGCTACGCTCCGAGCAGGACAAATGACATTACAGATTTCTACAGTTTCGGACTTGAGTATGAAGGGCTGATAGAAGGCCGCGATAACGATGCTTTAGGTATCGGTTTTGCTCATGGAATTTTCAGCAACTCAGCGAGCACAACATACACCAGTGATTATGAAAACGCGGTCGAACTTTACTATAATTCGCGGATCACAGACTGGCTGAGCATCAGCCCGAGTATTCAATATATAACCAATCCCGGCGGCAACAAGGCAGTTAGTGACGCTGTTGTACTGGGGCTAAGGGCACAGATAGCATTCTAACCGCGTGCTATACAATTTGAACAAAAAAAGCTGGACATTAAATACGAAAGAATATTACAATGCACATGGCCAATGAATTATTGTCAATTCCGGTTGCGGCGGGCACTATTGCGATAGCCGCGGCAGGTTTGGGTATTATTTGCAGAAAGGCAAAGCAGGTCATCACATCTGACAAGATCGCTTTGATGGGAATCATGGGCGCATTTATTTTTGCCGCACAAATGGTGAATTTTCAGTTGTTCGCAATGCCGGGGACAAGCGGACATCTTGTTGGCGCCGTGCTGCTGGCTATAATTCTTGGGCCGCATGCAGGGGTAATAGTGATATCGTCTGTAGTGATCGTTCAATGCCTGATCTTCCAGGACGGCGGCCTTTTGGCACTTGGCTGCAATATTATCAATATGGGCATCGTCCCTGTTTACCTTGGTTACTTCATATACAAAAGCTTTACGATCGGCCAATTCAGCCCGCTGCGGACATACATCGGCGTAATGCTGGCGTGCATGATCGGGATCGAGGCCGGTGCGGTTCTTGTTCCGATCCAGGCCGCCCTTTCCGGTGT
>DAOWHR010000402.1 GCA_030641315.1 Anaerohalosphaeraceae bacterium
AGCTGGAGAAGTGTATTAGCTCCGCCATCGCCTGTTATTGTGATATTGGTAGTGCTTTGTGGAACGCTTGCATCGGCGGCATCAATGGTGTAACTGAGCGTTGCAACGCCGAGTGCCGGCAGTTCGGCAGGGAGGTTGACAATGTTAACAGTCAGATTTGCCGGAGCATTTTCGATAGTAGCGGCAAGGCCGGTGATGGGCACGTCGCCAAAGTTACGCAGGACGACGCTTCCCTGTATTGTCTGGTCGACGAACAACTCGTGACGCATTCCGATCGGTTCGGTGCGCAATCCGAGAAGAATGAACGTGTCCTGAGTAGTGTCGGTCGGAATAGCGGGATGATCAGCCGAAACGGTGTATAGGCCTGCTTCACTTGAAAGCGGGGTGAACACTTTGCTGAAATTGCCCTGGCTGTCTGTGTGAACAGTAAATACTCGTCTTGTGCCGCGAACTCTTAGCCTGATGGTAACATCAACGTCAGGTGCGGCAGTGCCGTCTTCGAGCCATGTTGCCTGACCGGATAATGTCACTTGTGTTCCTGCCGGTGCGGAATCTATATCAGCGGCAACGACAGCGGTATATGTTACAGGTACTGCCAGATGGAATATCTCATCGTCACTTCCAACCTGGTTGAGGGCCTGAATCTTGATCTCGTACGGCTCGAAAGAAGCTACCGCTTTTGCCCAGTCTATCTGGCCGGTAGTATTATCTATCGTCATGCCGTCTGGAGCTTTAACCAAAGCCCATGAGACAGGAGGCGTCCCCTGCAGCAGTACGGGCGATAATGAGTATGGCATGTTTTCTTCGATGGTGTCATCGGGTATGGCTTCGATGTCAGGCAGCCACTGGACGGTTAGCTGGTAGGAAACTTCATCGCTTCTTTCTGTGCCGTCAAAGTTATTTGTTGCGCGGATCGTGATCGGGTATGGAGTAGGAGACTCTACCGGATCGAGCCATGTCAGCTGGCCTGTTTGCGGATCGATCTGCATATTTTGCGGTCCTGCGATAAGCTGCCATGTGATCGGCACTGTTCCACGAACCAGGTTTGGCTGCTTTGCGTATGGTACACCGGCGGCTGTTGCCCCGTCAGAGATCGGGCTGATCTCAGGTGACGAAAGGACGGTCAACTGATAGCTTTGTTCATGGAAACCTGCGGCATTTGTCGCGCGAAGCGTTACCGTATATGCTGATGCGCCGGGGATGGTATTGGGCCATGTTGCGACTCCTGTTAGCGGATCGATGTTCATTCCTACCGGCCTTGAAGTCAGTGACCATGTAATTGTGGTGTCGGTGCCCTGGCTGAGAGTCGGTGTTGGTGATGTGTATGCGGTGTGCTCAATAACGTCATGGTCGGCGATCGGGTCGATGATCGGCAGATCCATTACGGTCAGGTTCCAGCTTGCGTTATCCTGGCCGGCAAGATTTGTCGCCTGAACAGTAATAAGATACGGATCAACTGACTTAACAGGGGAGTTCCATGAAACCGCACCCGATGCAGGGTCGATCGTCATTCCATCCGGGCCGTCTACGAGCGTCCATGCCGCGATAGTTCCAGGTGTAAGCGTAGGCGATTCGCTTGTGTAAGGGATGCCCGTTGCGGTAATATCATCTGCAATAGTGTCGATATTTGGAGTAGCAAGGACAGATAGATACCATGTTTCGGTGTCTGTTCCGCCTGAGTTCGAGGCTGCGATAATGATCTTAAGGGGCAGATGCCACGGAAGCGGATTGGGCCAGGTAACGACACCTGTAGCTGGATCAATGGATATTTCAAAATGGGGACTTTCGACAAGCTGCCATGTGACTGGCAGTGTTCCTTTGAGCAGGATCGGAGTCGGGCTTGTATATGCGTTGCCAGCGATGAGCTCCTGGTCGTCCATCGGGCCTATCAGCGGACTGGAGGTGACCCGCAGTGCCCATGTTTCATCGTCGGTGCCTGCGATATTGGTTGCGCGTATCGTAACAGTATAGGCGTCAAGTGACTCAGCCGGATTTGGCCATGTGACAACACCCGTTGCCGGGTTGATCGTCATTGTTGGCGGGGCTTCGACGAGGGACCATGTTACCGCAGTCGGAACGATCAGTTGGGGAACAGGTCCTGTGTAGGGCAGGCCGGTTTCGATAATGTCGCTGTCGATCTGGTCGATAGCTGGTTTGGTTACTACGGTCAGAGCGAATGTCTTACTGTCGCTTCCGAAATC
>DAOWHR010000446.1 GCA_030641315.1 Anaerohalosphaeraceae bacterium
GAGGTTGTTGTTGTCGGCAGGCTGGATACTGCGGGGAAGTTTCAGGCTGATAAACTGCTAACCAAGTGTGAATCGAAGTACGAAGCAAAGTTAGAAGACAAGGTGAAATAGATCATGGTCGAACTGGGGCAATTTTCTTTGCTGCTGACAATCTTTATCAGCGGTTATTCGGTGCTGGCAGACCTTGCCGGGGCCTGGCGAAAAGATCAGGGACTTATCAAAAGCGGACGCAATGGCACATTCGCGGCATTTATATGTCTTTCTGTCGCTATGGCAGCTTTGCTTACTCTCATTTTGAATAAAGACTTCAGTGTAAAATATGTCTACGACTATACGTCTATCGACTTGCCATTGGCATACAAGATCAGTGCCCTGTGGGCCGGTGCCGTAGGTTCTTTACTGGTTTGGCTGTGGATGCAGGTCGGATTTGTTGCAATGGCGTTTGGTTTTGCACGGACAGGCAGAAGCACTTTTGCAGCGTGTGCCCGTGCGGTTGCCAATCTCGTAAGCATATTTTTCCTTGTAATTTTGATATACGATACTAATCCTTTTGAACTGTTGCCGACCACGCCAGCTGACGGTCACGGCCTGAACCCATTGTTGCAGCATCCCGCGATGGTCCTTCATCCGCCGGTGCTATTTTTGGGTTATGCGGCGTTTGCTGTTTCTTTTGCCTGGGCGGTCGCATCATTGAGATGGAAGGATGGTCAGGGGCCTGCGCCGCTGCTTGGGCGTGCCCGCAGGTGGACGCTGACAGCATGGTCGTTTTTGACGGCAGGCATTGTTCTTGGTGCATGGTGGGCATACGAAGAACTTGGGTGGGGCGGATACTGGGCGTGGGACCCGGTCGAGAATTCTTCGCTGATGCCGTGGATAACGGGTACTGCGCTGGTTCACTGTTTCAGGGCGTATAACATTCGGGGCAAGACCGCTACATGGACAGTTATTCTGTCACTTATTACGTTTGGCCTGTGCATTTTCAGCACGTTTCTGACCCGTTCGGGGCTTGTGGCAAGTGTTCACGCGTTTCCTGAACCGGGCATGAGCATCTGGTTTATGTACCTGATAGGATTGATGACCGTTATCACAGCAGTACTAATGTGCAAAAAGTATTTCCGCAAGGATTCGCAGCACCATACACTTGAAGGCCCCAGCCAGTACTATATGGTTCTCAATAACTACCTTATGCTTGCTCTGACACTGGTGATATTGATAGGTACGCTGTTTCCATTTTTGACCCAGGTCGCAGGGCAATTTGTCAAGCTTGAGCAGATCACTCTTGAGCCTGAGTTCTTCAATAAGGTTACATCGCCTTTGGGTATTATTCTGCTGCTGTTTATCGCACTTTGCCCTTATCTGTGGGTTCGTGGTTTTAACATAAGCTGGCGGGTCATCACCGCATGTGTTTTTTCGGTGATCGCGCTTGTCCTGTGGATCGTTACCAAGGCTCTTGCACCTGTATTTTTTGTGCTGAGTGCATTGCTGCTTGTTACGCTTATCGCCGACGCGATTACCTTTAAATATTCAATGAGCAAACGTACTTTGAGCTGGCTCGGTTCGAGGCTTGTGCATCTTGGCGTCGCCTTGATATTTATTGGCATTGCGGGATCGGGCGGGTATGACTTTGATGAGCAGTTCGCAATGCGGCCTGGACAGGATAAGTATGTTGAGCTTGGTGTTGACAGGATACTTACGGGTTTTGCGGAATCGTTTTCAACCAAAGATAATGAGGTCGAAACGAATGGTGCTGAAGTCGATGACAAGGCTGGTCTGTACCGGATCGTTTTTGATGATCTGAGCCTTGAGGACGGTCCGAACTTCGAAGCGGCGGTAGCTAAAATGTCAATATACAGCGGGGAAGATCTTATCGCAGAGCTGAGACCGGCTAAGGCTTATTATCCCAAAAGCGATAAATCGTTTAGCGAAGTAGCTGTCAGACGGACGCTTGGCGGTGATCTTTATCTCGCTCTGACGGGTGTCGATACTCGATACAATCTTATTAATATACGAATTCTGGTTAAGCCGTTGATCAACTGGATATGGATAGGCAGTATTTTGATGATCCTCGGTACGTTTCCTGCTCTTGGGGCCGTGAGGAACAGGGATTTGACGGGTGAAAAAAAGTAATACCAAATGGTATAATTGATTTCGCGTTGAAGTTCTGGTAAGTTATTGTCAATAAAAAGATTAGACCACGCATAAAGCGAATTTATTAATGCGGAATGGTGTAAGGGACTAATTATGGAAAATATGAAATGGGTGCTGCTGGCCTTTTGTCTGTGCCTTGTTGTTTTGCCTTTGCTGCTAAACAGTTCTGACAGTAAAGACAAAGGGAAGGATTGAATACATGCGTCATCTTGCAGTTGTCTTATTGCCTCTTATCGTTTTGGGTATTTGTTCCGGCCAGGAGCCGACGGGTACCGGTATATTTAGTGTTAAGGTTGTCAGCGGAACCGCAGGCGGCTCTTCGGTTGCAGGCGCCGAGGTCATGCTGTCGGTGTACGATAAGAACACCGAAATAGATTTTAAATCCGGCGTTGCAGGTGCCGACGGGACGTCAAGCTTTGAGGTGACGACCGGTATCGGTTCCGTTGCGGTTGCCAGAGTAAAGCATAACGATATGCTCTTTAGTTCAAGTGCGGTGGAACTAAGGCCTGGGCAGAAGAATTTTTCTACCGCTGTGATGGTTTATGATGTTTCCGAAGATAATTCCGTTCTGAAGATCGGCCAGCACCAAATCATTATAAGGGTATATCAAAACTACACGATTGCTGTTGAAGAGTACATTCAGATTGTCAACCCAACCGACAGGGCGGTAACTTCGTCCAGGAAAGACGACGATGGTCATCCTGTCGTGCTGGAAGTATTGCTGCCTAAGGGGTATCGTGATCTGCAATGCAAGGATTATTTTCAGATGCAGGCGCTTGTACTCGGGGACAAGGGCTTTTATGATATTATGGCTGTGCCGCCTGGAAAGTATGACGCGTCTTTTTCTTATATGCTTGACGTTGATTGGTCAAAGTTGAATTTTGTAAGACCGGTATCTTACCCCACCAGCAATGTCATCGTCATTGCCAAGTTGGCAGATGCAAAGCTGGATGGACTCGGAGAACCGCAATCAAAGGTCACAATGGATACTGCTGGAGATAGCAACTACTATGTTCTGAGTGAAAAGTTCGAACCGGATCAGGCAATTAAGTTTGAAATGACCGGACTTAAGGCCAATCCAGAGAAGAAACTTGTGATCATTTTCTCAGTTATATTTTCAATTTTGGCATTATCGGTACTATATAGAATGCGTCCGAAGAAAAAATAATCGCGGTGGACCTGTCTGAAACATATGAGCAAGGAAAAACTTACAAGTGATCGAGAGCAGTTTGTTGTAGATGTCAAAGGCGTCAGCAAGGCATTTACGGCAAGGCGTGTGCTTGACAGGATCGACATTGAGGTAGGACGCGGCGAGTGCGTTTTTATCTGCGGGATCAACGGTGCGGGCAAAAGTACGCTGCTGTATACGATTGCCGGTCTTTTGGGGGCTGACAGCGGTAGTGTTAAGCTTTGCGGGTACAGTGTTGCGCATGATCCTGAGAAAGCAAAGGCACACCTTGGAGTGATATCGCACAAGTCGATGGTCTATCCGGATCTGACGGTTATTGAGAACCTTTCGTTTTTCACTACGCTGTACGGCGTTAAGAACGCTAAGGCCAGGATTGATGAACTTCTTTCCGATGTCAAGCTTACCCGGTACAAATATGACAAGGCGGGGATATTGTCGCGTGGACTTTTGCAACGGCTTGCGATAGCGAGGGCGCTGGTGCATAAGCCATCGGTGCTGCTTGCCGATGAGCCGTTTACAGGGCTGGACAAAAAGTCGTGCGATGACCTTCGTAATACATTGAGTGATTTCGTCGAACAGGGCGGTACGGTTATGATGACGACGCACGATACGCGGATGGGTCTTGCGTGCGCCAGCAGGGTCATTATTCTTGACGGTTCAAAATTGATCCTGGATCGCCCAACCGAAGAGATCGATGCGGACAGTTTCGATGCGGACTATATATCTTATGGGCGGGGGGTAGTATGAGATATTTTCTGCTTAGCTTTAAGGCGATATTCATGAAGGATATTGTTACCGAGTTTCGGTCAAGGCAGGTTCTGCCTACGATGATCGTTCTTGGTATGCTGATCATCTGGGTGTTCAGGATCGCTTCGGAAGTTGCGTCGGCAGAAGTGTCGGCTATCGGGCCTATCGCGCTTTGGGTGGCATTTTTGTTTGCGGGTCTGCTCGCACAGGAACGGTCATTCGCGACCGAGGAACATCAGGATTGTATTCACGGTTTGATGCTTGCCCCGATTGACGAGGGGACGATATATCTGGCGAAGCTGCTGGTTAACATTATCATGCTGAGCATTTTTGAGATGATAATTGTTCCGGCTGCTATTGTGGCGTTTGAGTTGACTTTGAGTCGTAGTATACTTACGCTTGTCGGGGTTTTGATGTTGGGTAATGTTGGTTTGTCGAGCGTTGGTACGCTGTTTTCGGCGATAGTTCAGTTGACCCGGACGAAGGGATCGCTGCTTAGTGTTATGGTTCTTGCGATCCTTATGCCGATGATGATACCTGCGACATTTGCGCTTCTGGCGGTATTTGGCGATATTCCTGCTGAACTTATCGGGACCGGAGCTTTGTCTGTTGTGGGCAGTTTCAAGTCGGCCATAATGTTCATGGTTGTCTTTGATGCCGTATTTGTTGTTGCGTGCTGGTTGTTATTTGGTTTTGCGATTAAGGAGTAGAACATGCGAACAATTTTGTTCTTTTTGGCGATCGGTCTTGTGGTCGCTTCGATGTGTATTGGCCTGACGGCAGGGAGTGTGCAGGGGCCAAAGGCCCATCCAGACTCTCCCGTTCGGAATATTGTATACGCACACGTTCCAAGTTCGATCTGCGCCCTGCTGTGTTTTTGTGTGCTTCTTGTTGCCGCGATAGGATATTTAAAAACATCCAAAGAGTCGTGGGACAGGCTGGCAATCGCGGCCGCTGAGGTTGGAACCGTTTTCGCTATAGTTATGAACGCGACCGGCTGTATATTTTCACATGCCGAATGGAATACGTGGTGGACGCCCAGCCCGCGTTTGATCAGTGCCGCGATGCTGTTATTCCTCTATATCGTTTATCTCATATTGCGTTCTTCGCTGTCGGGGGCAAAGCAGCGTATCGCAAGAAATTCATCTGTGTTTGCGATCATCGCCTTTCTCAATGTGCCGATGGTAATTATCAGCGCTCGTTTTATGCCTGATATCCACAAGGCCAGTTTTGAATTCGGCTCAAACTGGCAGAGAGTTGCTTTTTTTCTTGGAATGATATCAACTTGTTTTCTTGCTGGTCTGCTGATGTGGTTCAGGACAGATATTCTGAGCACCAGGGCAAGGCTGGAACGGGAATTTGTAAACTAGGAGTTTATTATGTATTACGTTTGTGCGGCTTTTGGAACTTTATGGTTGGCGGTTTTTGGGTATCTGTTCATCCTCGATAGACAGGTAAAGGATATGGGCAGAAGGCTTGACGCTCGCTTAGCCAGCCAGGACGAATAGTGGAACCATACGTGTTGTTCTGCGCGGCTAAGTTTGCGCAGAGACAATTCTTCAGCATACAGTTTTGACGATACAATTGTATCTACTCAAGTTCAAGAGCGATGACGGAAACATATTCGTCCGGTGCTTTTGGGGGGACATGGATCGTTACGCCGTCCGGTTTTGCGGTTATCTTCAGGGGAGTCTTTTTGTCGTCAGCGAGCAGATAGGCACTGGTTATTTTTAATCCCTGTGCGGGGATGTCCAGCGAACCGTTTGTCGGCCAATCAAATACATGGGCGTAGAGTTTGTTTTCTTTCTTTGTGAAACGTCCCCATTGCGGTGCCTTGAACGGGCTTGCGGTTGTTCCGTAGATTGCCTGGCCGTTGGTGTCCATCCACTTGCC
>DAOWHR010000089.1 GCA_030641315.1 Anaerohalosphaeraceae bacterium
CGCAACAGCTGTGGCACACGGAGCGACCGGAAAAGGCAACGACCAGGTCCGTTTTGAACTGACATTTATGGCACTGGATCCGACATTGAAGATCGTCGCGCCATGGAAGGACCCGAACTTCAAACTCCGCAGCCGTGAAGCAGCTGTCGATTATGCCAAGGCGCGAAAGATACCCATAGACCAGAGTAAAAAGAAGATATACTCCCGTGACCGCAATCTCTGGCATATCAGCCACGAAGGGGCCGACCTGGAAAACCCCTGGAACGAGCCTCTTGACAGTCTTTTTGTTATGAGCAATCCAATTTCTAAAACGCCTAACAAAGCTGACTATGTTGAGATCGGTTTCAAGGAAGGTATCCCTGTAAAGCTGAACGGCAAAGCTGTAGGCCCTGTAAAAATGATCGAAGAACTGAACGCTATTGGCGGCAAACATGGAGTCGGGCAGTGTGACCTCGTAGAGAACAGGCTGGTCGGCATTAAGTCACGGGGTGTATATGAAACGCCGGGCGGAACGATCCTGATGACCGCTCACCGTACCCTGGAAATGATAACTCTCGACCGTGAAACGATGCACTACAAACAGCAGGTTGCTTTGAAATATGCCGATCTTGTTTACAACGGCCAGTGGTTCTGCGACCTCAGGGAAGCTCTCGATGCGTTTGTTGATATTACACAGCGTAACGTCACAGGCACCGTTCGCCTTAAGCTGTTCAAGGGCAGATGTTCTATGGCTGGTGTAAAAAGCAAAAGGACATTGTACCAGCCGGACCTTGCCAGTTTCACGATGGGCGCTGAGTATGACTCTACCGATGCAACGGGCTTTATTAAGCTGTTCGGTTTGCAGATGAAAGTATCGGGCATAGTCGATCGCAAGACGACTAAACCTGTTAAGCCTAAGAAAAAGGCAGCTAAAAAGACCAAAAAATAGTATCAGGGAGTTTTCGTGACACCGGAAGTTATTTGGCTCGTTTTTATTTTCGCGTTCGGATGCTGCATTGGCAGTTTCCTCAATGTTGTGATATACCGCCTGCCCAGAGGCAAATCGCTGGCGCATCCGCCATCGGCTTGTCCGGGCTGCGGCAAAGGCATACATTTTTATGACAACATACCATTGCTGTCATTTTTAGTTCTGAGAGGCAAGTGCAGAAACTGCAAAATGAAGATATCGCCCCGGTACTTCTTTATCGAGCTTCTTACAGGCTTATTTTTTATAGGGGTGTTCTACCTGTATTTCATTGGGTCGGTTCGACGGTTTGAGATAGGTGAAGCAGTTGGATTTGGAATGTTTACCAATGGCGGCTGGTCGTTTTACCTCGTTCATATGACACTGATCGCGGCGTTTATCGCAGCTTCGGCTATCGATTTGGAACTGTGGGTTATCCCGCTGTCGCTGTGCTGGTTTGTAACAGCTTTTGGTGTAGTCGGTTCGGCATTGGTCGGTTTTGCGATCGATCCGGCACAAGTTAGTTTCTATAACCTGTTACCAGTAGCCAACGCAGCAACAGCCGCACTTGCGGTTGGGGCAGCGATAGGGCTTGCGATATCTCTCTTGTGCATGGCAAAAGGGATTATTAAGGTCAGCTACCTGGGTGAAGATGAACAAGGAGGTCCAACACAGGAAGAAGAAGACAACTTCAACCACAGAGTCGAAGCACTTAAAGAGGTTGTTTTTTTGCTGCCGATCATCGTCTGTTCTTTAGCGGCTTATTTTCTGCTTCGAAAGGCGAGCTTCTGGATCAATCTTACGCAAAGCCATGTGGTATCAGGAGTTATGGGTTCTCTGTGGGGCTATTTTGTCGGTTGTGCCGTTGTCTGGACAACACGAATCCTTGGCACGTTGGGCTTTGGAAAAGAGGCTATGGGGCTTGGAGATGTCCACCTTATGGGTGCCGCGGGCGCCATTGTCGGACCTCTCTTTGTGACAATTTCTTTCTTCATAGCCCCGTTTTTTGGTATAGTCTGGGCCGTGTATCAAATGTTTTTTGCAAAAACCAGACAAATTCCTTACGGTCCGTTCTTGTCATTGGGCGTTTTTGTGGTTATGATTTTCCATGACCCTATTATTCACTGGTGGTCGCAGATATATTTAACGCGTGCAAATTAACTGAAACTGTTTTTTGATGAAAGGGAGTTCATATGAGAAGTAGAATTTTTAGCCTGGTAATTATTGTTGTTGCGATGTCGATGCTGACCGGCTGTACCAATTGGAAGCAGAAGTATACCGATCTCAATGTTGACTACGAAAACCTCGATGGACGTTATTCGAGGTGTTTGGACGGTCTGGAGGATTCGGCGACCAAGCAGCAGGCTCTCGGTTCGGAACTTGCCGAAAAACAGCAGATGATCGATGACTTGCAGGCTCAGATCGATGCTGGGCAGCCTACAGAAGTTGTCACCGGTTTTGAAGGTGATGTAAGCGTTGACGCTGCTGCAGGAACAATTACTGTTACTCTTGCGAATACATTGTTATTTAGTTCTGGCAAAGCTGAACTGAAAACATCTACCGTTTCAGAACTCGACCACATTCTCAGCGTACTGAGAGAACGATACCGGGGCATGCCTATTGATGTTGTTGGGCACACGGATTCGGATCCAATCAAAAAATCGAAGTGGGCCGATAACTGGCAACTTAGTGCCGAAAGGGCGTTGTCCGTATTGCGTTACATGGTCAAACGCGGCGTAAATGACGAAGATATTCGCGCCGTTGCCGCTGGTTCAAGCAGAGCTATCGAATCAAATTCTACCGCAAGCGGCAAGTCAAGGAACCGCCGTGTAGAGGTTGTTGTCCATACTCGCTAAAGCTTAGTTTTATGGCTGGACACGTTCATAGTTCCGTCCGGTGATATCTTGATATTAACAGCGCCGTCAATGGGTGTATAGAAACCCTTGACGGCGTTTTTTGGTTTATAGGCTGCAGCGTGCCTGCCTCTCGAACAGCTTACTATGATGGTATCGGCACCAAGTCTTTCAACGAATCTGTCGATCAGGTTTACCTGTGATCCATGATGCGGCATTACGATGGCATCAATTCTCAGTTCGGGATATTTCTCCAGCAGGGCGTTCTGTGCGAATATCTCGATATCGCTGCAGATCAAAATCTTCCTGCCGGCAAATTCGATCACAAAGACCTGCGATTTATCGTTGTCATCAATACCCGGTTCGTCACATATCGCGTTATCAGGCCAGAGGGCACGTATCGCAGCCTTATCTCCAAGCTCAAAATCATCATCAAACACGGTCAATTGTTTGCCGATGTTCTTAAGCACCATCTTCAGATACGAATTCGTCGATGAGGTGTTCCGTATGAAACCTCCGTTTACGTAGATGTTGTCAGCTTTGACGGTGGCGGCGATCTCCGGTATGCCGTTAAGGTGGTCGATGTCGTCATGGCTGATGAAGATCGCATGGAGCTTAGATATTCCTTTGTGCTTGAAAAAAGGTATTACGATCCGTTGGCCGCAGTCTTTGGCCGTCAGTGATCCTGCGTCAAAAAGAATATTCTTATCGCCCGGCATTTGCAGCACAGCGGCCTGACCGTGACCGACATCAAGGATCGTCATCTCAAGGCAGGTGCGATGGTTGTCCTTCCACAGCATTGCTGAAACATAAAGGACCATCGCTCCAGCCGATACCGCAAGCAAAGTTCTTTTGATTGCTGTTCTGTCAACAGGGACGATCCGTAAAAAAAACATCACGCTGTAATATAATATGATAACCGCGGCGGACACCTTGCCCAGCATTATCGGTGTTATGTCGAACCGTGCAATAATCTTAACTATGGATACAAGACCATCTGACGATTGGCTTGCCGCAACACTGCACAAAGCTGCAAAGGTCGGCAGGATACCGGCAAGGGCGATCTTTAGAAATCCGACTACCAGTATCACCATTACAATTGGAAATACAAGAATGGTCCATAGACTTGCCAGCGGAGTTATAACGCCGAAATGATGAAGCAGCACACCAACTCCGCCAAGCCATGCGGACATTCCGACCGACAGCATTTTGACTGACGAAACCAGCATCGAATAGCTCACTCTGAAAACGGTTTTATCCGATGATGCCATGTTGTAGATTTGAGGCCATCTCTCGATTACGTTATCCAGAAGAATATTTTCTATCGGCCCGTAGAACAGTAGAATTCCAAGAACCGTCATAAATGACAATTGAAAGCCCGCGGTGAAAATATATGTCGGATGAATCAGCAGCAGCACCAATGCCGCCAGCGAAAGGCTGTTAATTGAATTTGTTTTTCGCCGCGCGATATTTGCAGCACAGAAAGCGAAAAAGATTATACATGCCCTGACCGTCGGCGCCCTTGCAGGGACTATAAGCATATAAAGCCCGATAAGCGTCATGCAAAGCACTGCCCGCCAATGCCTTGTCAGTCCGATGTGTTTGCAGAGCATCCACAGCGTTCCTGCAAGTATGCCGATATGCATTCCCGACAGGCTGATGAAGTGTGCCAGCCCGGTTTTTCTGAACGCTTCGTTTGTTGCTGGGCTTATCGAACTTCTCTGGCCGAGAATCAAAGCGGCAAGCATGGCGTTGCTTTCGGATGAATAATCATGCTCGTTAAGCAATGCCTCGGCGGCCAGCTTTTTCAGTTTCCCTCGAAACGTATAGAACAGCGAACCTGGCGGATTTTTTTGAAGCACTTTAACGCCGTTAGCATTACTAACCGATGCAGCAAGATGAATATTTCTTCTTTTGAGCGATTCAGCCAGATCGAATTGTCCCGGGTTGGCAGGGGGTTGAAATCTCGACAACCAGCAATGTATTTCAATGCGGTCGCCTGGTCCGACATCTTTAACCGTGTCGGACACCTGCACCCTGACGGTCCCGCTTGTTTGTTTGAAACCAGTTGGAGTTTCCACCTGGTCGACGGTCATGTAGAAACTGGTTGCCGGTTTGCCCCATAGAAAACTTCCGAACGCCCAGCTGTCTTTGTCCTCTATAAACGGCGTGTTCCTGACAACTCCCCGAATCGTTGCCAGCACCCTTGTCGAATCTACAAAGTTTCCGAGATCGTTGTTTGCAGGCGTATAGAACACGTTAAGACGCATAGCGCCAAGTGACAGAAATGCTGGAAACGCCGCCAGGCTCAGCAGCAATAGTCTTCTATGCCGGTCAGATCCGAATCCGGAGACCACCGCAGCAGCCAAAGCAATCGCAAGGACCGCGATGCTGAAACCGATATGGACATCGAGATACTGCTGAACAACGATACCTGCGATCATTGATATTGTCAAAGGCAGCAGCGGGGCGGTTGTAAGGATGTATGAGACAGGCCGTGCACGCCCGACAAGCTGCGTATCAAGTAGTTTTAGCTGTCTTCGTACAGGGTCCAAGGCTGCATGATCCGATCAATTAACAGATCAGCAAAGACAATCAATATGACGCTATCTTTTTTCGATTCTTTCTTTGCCGTTCATATATGGTCTTAGCACCTGCGGTATCGTTATCGAACCGTCAGGGTTTTGATTCATTTCCATTATGGGGATCAGTACACGCGGCGAGGCGATTACCGTATTGTTCAACGTATGGCAGAACACGTTTTTCTTCTCGGCGTTTTTGTAACGCAGATTCATTCGACGTGCCTGGAATTCATAGAACCTGCTGGCCGAATGTGTCTCGCCATAGCTTTTACGTGAAGGCATCCATGCTTCGATATCGAATTTCTGTGCCTGCCCCCTTCCAAGATCACCCGTACAGACATTTACAATACGGTAAGGGATATTCATAGCCTGCATAACTGCTTCGCTGTTTGCCAGTATCTCGGCGTGAAACTCTTTGCTCTTTTGGATGTCGTTGGGTCCGATGATAACCTGTTCTACCTTGTCGAACTGATGGATCCTGTAAAGTCCGCGTGTATCTTTGCCGGCAGCTCCGGCTTCACGGCGGAAACATGTACTCATCGCTACGAACTTCAGCGGCAGCTCTTCTTCGGCGAGTATTTCACCGCTCCGGTAAGCTGTTACGGGAACTTCGGCGGTACCGACCAGATTAAGAGAATCTCGTTCCAACTGGTATGTCTGTTCTTCGGCTCCGGGGAAATATCCGGTTCCCTGCATAACTTCATCACGCATCAGAAGGGGTACGGACATCGGCACATATCCCTGTCCGATCATGTAGTCCATCGAAAAACGAAGTACCGCCCAATGCAGCATTGCCCCGTCGCCTTTGAGGAAGTAATTTCGAGTGCCTGCCAACTTAACGCCTCGCTCAATATCGATCATATCGAGATCGATGCCAAGTTCGACATGGTCCTTAAGTTCAAAATCAAACTCCGGCACATCGCCCCAGGTCCGCTGCTCTGTATTTTCCGTGTCATCTTTACCCAACGGCACATCCGCATCGGCAGGTTGCGGAACATCCATCATCAGAGAATCGAACTTCGGCTGTAACTGCCTGATAGACTCGTTAAGAGCCGCTTCTTCACTTTTAAGCTGTTTAAGCTGTGTTAATGCGTTTTGCTTGTCATCGCCGGAGAGATTCGGTATCGATTTTCCGAGACTGTTTTTTTCTGTGGCGATATCCTGCAGGCGTTTCTTGTCGTCAAGCAGTTCCTTATCAACCGCAAGCAGCCCGTCGATGTCAGCGGTAATATTCTTAGCCTTCGCTCCATCGATAAATAACTGACGGTTTTCTCTGATCTGTTTTATGTCTATCATAGTTCCTTGTTCCAAATATCCTGTTAAGGCGAAATAAATCCGATTACTCAGTAATTTTTTTGATAATTACCACATTGTTCTGACCGCCGAATCCGAACGATTCGTTTATCGCGATTTCGACGTTTGCTTTCCTTGGTACGTTCGGCACATAGTCAAGGTCAAGCTCAGGGTCAGGGTTTTTCAGGTTGGCAGTTGGAGGCAGTA
>DAOWHR010000363.1 GCA_030641315.1 Anaerohalosphaeraceae bacterium
AATTCACGGGCAACGGCTTGCTGGCCTTCGTCGTGGGGATTGGGGAAATTAAACACACATAGCACCTTGTGTTCGCCATAAGAACGTAAAAACGCAGCGATACGCCCGTTGTTCGTTTCCAGCGGTGTGATGGTTCCTTTTGTCAGTGCGGGATTTTCATCAGCGATCTGGAACAAACCACGCAGATATGTCCCGTATCCTTTCAGCAGCGGATATTGGCTGGCTAACTGATCACGAACCTGCTGCTCGGTCTTCCATGGATGTGCGAAACGGTTGTTGACCCAATGTTTCCAGCACTCCAGGTAGGCCAGATCGAAACGCTTTCTGAATGTGCCGGCTTCTTCGCCGGGTAGTCTGCTGATGTGATACATCAAAGGGCCGTAACTGCTGAAGACAAGAAAGGCCGCTGTCGGCCAGATCATGTTCTGGTAATTGCTTGCAGGGGACTCTTCATCGTGGCTGTTGAACATGGAGAGCGTTTGGCCGCCGAAGCTGGAATAATTATCCCTCAGGTAGAGCAAATTGTCATTAAGTCCCTGCAGATGATGGACATCCTGGCCAGCCCGAATATTTTCGAGATTCTTGATAATGGCGTTGTAGGGTACAGTTCCGCTTTTGGTCATACGCACTTCATTGCCGTGCCATTGTTCGCTGTAAACCAGGTTGGCAGACGGGTTGGCTTTTTGAGTACGGTAACAGGCATAAAGTATCGGGATATTGGCCAGCTGGGTTCCCCGGAGATCGACCTGCTCAAAACCCGGGACCGAGATGTCTCCGAAAAGCCTGGCATCACCCTGCTGCTGCGGGTCCACAGGAAAGACGGTATCAAAACCGTGACCAACATCGATCCTCAATCCAAAGCCCATCTCGGCCAGCTCTTCTGAGATGCTCGTAAGATACTGAACATTGTCGAAGTCCCGCATGTTGACCATGAAACTGTCGTGCCATTCGTCCCATTCACCGTCCCATCCTGCCCTTCTGACCAGTTTCCCCATTTGATCCCGGATATAGACCGGCAGACGGTATGGGTAGTTCGTGTTGGCTTTTGAATAATGCGACATCACACAGAGAATGACCTTCATGTGCAGTTCGTCAGCCCGTTTTTTAAGCCTGAGCAGGCCCTGCAAACCTCCGAGGTCACGACGAACGGTTTTGCCGTCCCAGATCGAGAATACCGACGGGTCGGGCCCGGCTTCACCTGCCCATCCAAGTTCAAGTGCCCCAAGCGGATAGAGCCTTGTATATCCTTCGGCTTTGATGTCTTCAAGCTGCTCTGCCAACTGATCGAACGAACCGTAGACGTAGACACCCTGGTCATCGCGAACAGGCTCGAGATTCTCATCCAGGTTGAGATTAAAAGTGTCGGCGTAGAGACTGAGCACTCGCTGTCCGCGTTCGTCGGCAACGAACATGATAAGTCCCTGACTGTCGGGGTCGAAATGCTCATAGTGCCAGTGTTTGCCCTGGTCGAGCGAAACCTGTACGGCGTAATGGATCCATCCCTTACGTATGGGCAGTTCAACATCGAACGCCAGAGTTTCGGCCGAGCCGGCTGAGGTATTAACCTCCATTGGCAGTGTGCGTTTGCGGTTTCCGTTGACGGCCCACTGAATCCTTGCGCGAATATTATCAAGTTTGATGCGGTAAGGTTTGTCAATCTTAATTTGAACTACAGCCTTGTCTCCGCGGAAAACGGACCGATTTGTACGGCTCTTCGGGAAGGTCATCGGACGTTCGGTCAGCAAGTCTTCCAGTATACGGCTGACCCGATAGCAGACTGCTTTGGAAAGGGCCTTTTCCGACAGATGGCAGTGATATAAAGCGGCGTAAAGCAGCCGGGTCGATTCATAGACGTTTTCCTTGCGGCGAAGTTTTTTATATAGCTCGTTAATGGCGGCCTGAACCATATGGACATCATCTGCAAGCAGATTTCGCATCAGAATTTTGAGTGAAATGTCCCTTGAGTAGATCTTTAGACGGTCGATCCATTGCCGGATGTATGGGCCGTGGTCGTAGAGAATATCTGTTGCGAGACCATTAAGCTCAATGATTTTGCTTGCGGCAGGAGTTGAGATCGCGTCAAGATGATCTGATGGACGTAACCGAATGACCTTCATGCTTTGCCTGCCGAGCGGATAAACCAAAATTAAGGAACTTGTATTGTCCGTGAAAATTTTAAATTTCGTAAGGATGTCGATATTCGGCTCGATCGAAATATCCTGTTGTGCGACAAACAGGTCATGAAGTAAGATGATATGTTCTTTGATCCGGGCGAGAGTTCTGCTTTTAGTGTGAATTCCTGTTTCGTACAGGTCCTTAATCTGCGGCTGTGAGGCGGCCCATGTCCAGAAAGTTTCAATCGGGATTATGCGGTCCCTGCTGGAAAGCACCTCCAGCAAAAGAGCGGATTGGTTATCCGATCTTTTGGGTTCAAGTTCTTTTATAGTCGCCGAACAGATCGAACTGTGTTCGTTATAGAAATAGATGCTTTGGTGTTTGACGCGGGTAATATGAAAATCAGGATTACAGAGATGAAACAAGCCGCCCTGGAGAAGACCGACCATGTAATCCATTCTTTGTTCCCTGTTTTCCGAGGAGAAATCCAGAAGGCTCTTGTCCAGCACAAGTTCATGGGGGGCAAGATATATCAGGGGTTGGCAGTGGTCAGCAAACCTTAGCCTCATTGTTTTTCCGGCAAGAACATAATACATGTCCAGCGAGAATTTTCGGATCGTTTTACAGGTCCGGTTAAAAAGGCTTTTTAGAAACTGGACCCGGCTTCGGCTAATATCGTTTTCCAGTTGGGAGGCATTTATGAATTGACATTGTCCGTCCCAGGTAAATTTTACAATAGCTATACAGTCTTGTGCCTGTGTCATAGTTACCCCGTCAGCATGCACCAGTGATGTGAATCGATCACATATATTTAAATCCAGCAGTATCGCCTGGACGACATGGGTAAGCATCGCATATTTAACCGTGAAAGTCAATTGTAAGTCATAATCTCAAGATTTTTCTTTGGCATTAACGAATATAATATTGGCAAATAATCCGATAGGCAGCAAATCTCTTTTACAATTAGCCGTTGATTATGAGCGACTTTTTGCGATAATAGCCCCTGATAATTCAATTCGGTTTGAACAAGGGTGCTATTATGGGTCGAACGCAATACACAAGAAGAAGTTTTCTCAGAGTTATCGGACAGGCCTGTGCGATCGTCAGCATATCTCCGCTTGCATGTAAGGCGGAAACAATGCAGGAACGGAAACCAAATATTTTGCTTATCCTTGTTGACGATCTCGGGTATGGGGACCTTTCGTGCTATGGTGCGGCTGACTTGAAAAGCCCAAACATCGATTCGCTGATGGAACAGGGAATGAGGCTGGATAACTTTTACGCAAACTGCCCTGTATGCTCGCCTACCCGTGCGGCACTGCTGACAGGGAGATACCCGGACCTGGTCGGAGTTCCAGGCGTTGTGCGAACATTTCCGCTCGATTCTTTCGGCTGTTTGCACAAAGACGCGGTGCTGCTTCCAAAACAGCTTAAAAAAGCAGGCTACGATACAGCTATTATAGGCAAATGGCATCTTGGGCTGAACTCCCCGAACACGCCGAACGAGCATGGTTTCGATCATTTCCACGGATTTCTTGGCGACATGATGGATGACTACTACGACCATCGACGGGCCGGTTTTAATTACATGCGTCTTAACGACAAAACCATCGATCCGAAGGGTCATGCAAGCGACATCTTCACCGATTGGGCGAAAGACTATATCAATACAAGCAAACAGAATGATAAGCCATTTTTCCTGTATCTTGCATATAACGCCCCGCACACACCGATACAACCTCCAAACGAATGGCTTGAAAAGGTCAAAAAACGTGAGAAAGGTATTACTGAAAAACGCGCCAAACTTGTTGGGTTTATCGAACACCTCGACGACTGTATCGGCAAAGTACTTGGCCAGTTAAGACAGAGCGGCCTTTATGACAATACCCTTATCATTTTCACATCTGATAACGGCGGGCAACTCGATGTCGGGGCATCCAACGGTGCATTGACAGGCAGTAAAGGTGAAATGCTCGAAGGCGGGATAAAAGTCCCCTTCTGCGCTGTCTGGCCAAACAGGATCAATCCGAAAAGCTGTAACAAAGAAACAATGATGCTTACTATGGACATTTTTCCGACGGTCTGCGCGGCGGCCGGGGCTGGGATCGAGCATACTATCGACGGAACAAATTACCTGCCGCTGCTGCTTGGCCAAAGATTTACGGAACCTGACCGCTGCACGATCTGGGTGAGGCGTGAAGGATGGCAGACAAATGGAAGAGCTTATTATTGCGCGAGATATAAGCAATACAAACTTCTGCAAAAGAATTCACCGTTCGAGGAAATGGAGTTATATGACCTTGATAAGGATCCAAAAGAAACCACGCCGTTACCGAAGGACCATCCCATGTACGAGAAACTGTTCCTTGAACTGCAAAAACATATAGTTAAAGCAGGGGCGGTCCCTTGGCATGAATGAACATTTACCAGGGAATTCTGGATACCCATGTGTTATTAAATGTCTAAATGGAAAATGTCAGTATATATTTATGTAGGAGAGCAGAATTGTCTTTTTTACAAAAAAACTGTCTGGTCTTATTAATTATCTCATTTGTAATTATTTCCTGTACTGCTAATGTTGGTTTTTCATCAGAAACTGTCAATGCCCCTCCATTCGTGATCGCCGAATCACTGGATATAGCCGAAGTGCCATCCGGTTTCCCCGTTGGCTTTTGCCTGTTGACGGCAGGCAAACATCAGTACGTTGGATATTATGACAAGGACCATCGCATGACTATCGCGTCACGGAGTCTGGACTCTAAAAAGTGGCAATACCAGATTCTTCCCACTAAAGTGGGATGGGACTCCCATAACTATATTACGATGGCAGTTGATCGGGACGGACAATTGCACGTTTCCGGAAACATGCACTGTGTAAAGCTTATCTATTTCCGAACGGATATTGCCGGGGATATTACAACACTTAAGAAATACGCCATGACCGGGAAAGCGGAGGATAGAGTAACATACCCAAAATTCTTGACAGACCAAATGGGAGATATTATCTTCAATTATCGTGATGGAGGCTCTGGTAATGGAATGAGAATTTACAATAAGTACGACCGCGCAACTCGCACCTGGTCGCATTTGTTGGATAAGCCGCTGCTTGATGGCCAAGGAAAACGCAACGCCTATCCCCTGGGCCCTGTCCGAGGCCCTAAGGGGTGGTTCCATATAGTTTGGCTCTGGCGTGATACTCCAGGCTGTGCTACCAGCCCCCCCCTCTCTTTTGCCCGAAGCAAAGATATGATTGACTGGGAAACAGCCGCTGGAGACAAAGTTGAGCTGCCAATGACATTGGGTAACAAGTTGCTGTGTGTCGACCCTGTTCCCAGCGGAGGAGGAATTATCAACGGCTGCGAGAAACTGATCTTTGACACAGATAATCGCCCTATAATCACTTACCACAAGGCCGATGCCAACGGGAATATGCAGATATACGCAACACGCTTTGAAGAAGATGGCTGGGCGCTGCATCGATTGACCGACTGGAGCAAGCCCGTCAAATTCAGTGGTTACGGTTCGATGGGATTCATCGGCATAAGCATCAGTGAACCGACAAGAGCCGCACCTGATATTCTTACTATGACCTATCGTCATCGCGACTATGGAAACGGGCGACTTGTAATCGATGAGAAGACGCTCCGGCCGATCGACAGGAAGATAACACTTCCCAGGCAATACCCTCCGGAAATGAGCAAACGACAAATTGATTTCGAAGGAATAAATATCAGGAGGGCAGAAGACATAGGCACCAACAAAGAAGCAGGCGTACGCTATATTCTCCAATGGGAAACGCTCGGACGCAATTTTGATCGTCCACGAAAACCACCGCTGCCAAAACCAGGTATCTTAAGGCTCTACAAACTTTCAACCGGTAATTAGAGCACTTAAACTTTTTATGTATAGGTTTAGGCCGTTGTGAGGACTTTTAACAGCAAGGCAGAAAACGCAGGCAATGCTATTCATTGCCGAGTATTTCTAACGCCGCTGGTAAAAGCCGCAGCAGGCATAAGCCATACA
>DAOWHR010000214.1 GCA_030641315.1 Anaerohalosphaeraceae bacterium
ATAGGATGTAGTTTTCGAGGAACTGCTGGTCCTCCGTTGACAGCTGGTTGAAAAGGGTTTGGACGAAATCGCCTTCTATTTGAACACCGCACAGATTGCAGGACATAGAGGTGGTGCGCATCGGGAGGCTGCAATATGGGCAGGAGGTTGATATGTGTTTTTTTGCCATGATGTAATTATTGTAGGGTATGTCGGCGATAAGTCAAGTAAAATTTGGATATTTTGGTGTGTTATCGATTTATTTTTTGTATTTACTGTGTAGGATAATATTGTTATCGTGACTTCTGGATTCCAAAACAAGTTTGTGATGGGCGGGTTAGGTTGACTGATGAGGGGGTCATGGTTGCGGATCGGGTGCTTGCGGATTTTTCGGTGGTTTGATTTTTTTGAGTTTTTTTTGGTGAGTTTTGTTGGGATGTTCGATGTTTTTTTGAATCTTGTCGGGTAAAGTTATTGTAAAGTGTTGATGTTAATCTGGCATGTGGATACGTGCGAACCCCGGCCAGAGGCCGAGGCTAAATGATATTGAGGCACGCTGCGCATGCACTGTTTTATTGGGTGTGTTGCGTGGATGGTATTGGGTTTGGAGTATTATATGAAGCGTGTTCATCTTGCGGTTTTGAAGAGGGGTTATGTTGGGGCCATTCTTGCGGGGCGGAAGGTTGTTGAATTGCGGCTTATGCGGAGCAGGCGGGCGCCGTATGGTCGGGTGTCGACTGGGGATGAGGTTTTTATTAAGGAGTCTTGCGGGCCGGTTGCTGCGAGGGCGGTTGTTGGGCGGGTTGTTGAGTTTGAGGGGTTGACGCGGGCGAAGGTTCGACGGCTTCATGCGAAGTACAATGAATTGATCTGCGGGGCGGATGAGTATTGGGATGAGAGGGCGGATTGCAAGTACGCTTGTGTGATATGGCTTGAGGGGGTTGAAGAGGTGGAGAGGCGGGCTATTGATAAGAGCGATCAGCGTGCGTGGGTTGTGCTTAGCGATGAGGAGAGTTTTGGGTTGTTGTGAGGGGCAGAATGGTCATGGTCCCACTAATCGAACTGCCTTAATAGTTCAGCGTTATCTACCCACATCATGAAGAACGGTTCTTCGGCATCGCGTTTTTTCAGGTAGATCAAAAAAGGTTTGTCGCAAATAAAATATCTTGGTATAGCCTGAACAGCAAGCAAAGCAGAAGATTCTAATATTACACCTGTGCGGTCAAGTCTGAAGTTGATACTTTGCAGAGCTTGAGATACTGGCAAGCCATTAAATCCGGGGTTCAAAAGTGCCTTGCCCTCAAGCTCGGTAAAGTGATGATCGATCTTCCAGAACATGTCTGGGACCTCTAAAACATCCACCGTACTAAATTTTGTCGAAAATTGTCTCTTTGGGTCACTTTTAATGTCACGTATTTTTTTCTGGAGCGTTTTATAAGTTTCGGCTAATGACTCTTTTGGTTCTGTAACTGCTATTACTATTTGATATGGCTTGGTGAATTTGCACAGATCCAACGCAAATTCTGTCAGGTCAAGATTTTTATTGGATTCACAATAAAGGACTTCAACCTGCTTACAGATCGGTTTGTATTTGCGTTGAAATCCGTCCCATACTCCGAAAGAACTGACCGGTGTTATTACTCCTGCTGAATCGGTGAACATTAACGCGTCCTCGTTTTCCCTGAACGGTTTTTTGAACTTGATGTATGTTTCAAGGTAAGAATACGCGATCATTTCATCCGCAGCATCTAATTCAGGCAGTTTGACGGATGGGAATTGTTTTGCCATGCCGGATTCTATTGTTGGTATTATGCCATCACTTACTTTTCCGGCGGCAACGAAGTACGATTCTGCAGAAATATCTTTTTTAGATTGCATTGCATTATTCAGCGTATCGCATATTTCCTGTGAGTCAGCGATTATAATGGGGGCTTGTATTACGTTGTCCCTGAGTTCATTCCAGGCGAGCTGAAACGTACTGCACCAGATATTATTCTTACCCTTAACCAAAGGCGAATCTAGTGCAGGCAAGATTATTGTGCTATCAAGTTCTGATGAATTGCCATCAAAAGTCTTTACCATGGCATTCATTTCAATAGTACTCGCCAGTTTATCAAATCCCATTTTAACTGAGAAGTAGCACAAAACGATTACCAGAAGCACCAGCAATATTTTCTTAGTACTCATTGGAAACCTTGTCTTAGGCATTTCAATGTTCCATGTTTATTCTCACATCTGTTTTGGGGATCTGGTTTATTGTCCCCACATACTTGTCTGTGCTGTTGGCATGTCTATGTAGTTTATTTTTATTCCGTTATTTTCTGCCCAGTTTTTTGCTCCGTTGGTTAGCTGTTCGTTTCCGGAGTTGATTAGCAGTTCGAAATACGGTCGTACTTTGTGCCATCCGTTTTTGCGTTTGACGTTGTTTTTTTCTTTGTCGAGTCTGCTGATCATTGCCGGGATCATGTCATCGGCAGCGATCTTTATGAGCATCGAGGCGAGTGAATATGAAACGTTCATGTCGGAATCCAGCAGCTTATCCTTTAGCAGGCGGCCTACTTTCGGGTCTTTTCTGCACAGTTCCTTTAGGGCGTTTTTGTCAGTTGATAATGCTACATAGAGCTTGTCGTCGGGGGAAGTCGGGTGCCAGTTGAATTTTTCGTTGAGGAAGGTCAGGTGTGTTTTATTGAACCTGGTTCCCAGTCGGCCATCGAAGTAGCTTCTGAGGTTGTCGAGCAATATCTGTTTGACCTCGGTGCCGTGGGTGTCGATAAGGATGTCTGCAATTTCGGTTTCCATACCATGCCTGAAGGCAGTGAGGTAGACCTGGAAGCCTGCGGTTCCCAATGATTTGCATTTGTCGTGCTGCTGCTTTGCGAGGTAATAGAAACATTTATCTTCGGTGGTGGTTGGCTGCCATTTCCAGTCGTCCAGGATATTGACGATGTCTTTGCGAACTGCGCGTCCCTTGAGCATTACGGCGATGTCGGAAGCATATTTGAGGCTGCCGAGGTTTCGGATGAGATCGAGTTTTTGAGTATAGGCTTTGGGGTCGTTTACGCTGTTTTTGGCCAAGTCTTTCAGGCATGATGGGTCGTTGAACTGGTTGAGTGCATCGCAGATCACATCAATATTTGTGAAGTTGACGCGGCTGTTAGCCAGATGTGTAAGTGCCTTCTTGTTTCCGGAAACGCCAAGAGAGCCGATTATAAGGAGGTCCTTTTTGTTTCGCATGTCACCTGGTGCGCTTCTCAGTTCGAAGGTAAGATTTCGAAGGGCGAACGCATCTTCGTCGATCTCTATGAGTTTTTTTACAGCTTCGTCAGTGCCGAGATAGCCGAGGCACTTGGCGGAGCTGACGATGGTTTCAATATCGTTGTCGGAATCTTTTGCGAGATCGGTTTTATATTCATTGACCAAAGAGCGGACATTGAAATTGGCAGCGAGGGATTTGCCTGCGGCATTTCGAATTACTGTTTTTTCTTTGTTGTTTTTCATTATCTCGATCAGTGCGGCTGCTGCGAGATCATCTTTTGTTTCGCTTAGTGCGTTTATGGCTGAGAGTCTGACTTTTGCGGCGACGTCACCGAGAGGCGGTTCGATGGTTCCTGGTTCGAGCATGGATGTTGCGGAGTTTTGTGAGTCTGCTTTGTGTCTCGATCTTGCGCGAGATCTGATGTCTGATATGGAATGACGATCGTCTTTCTTTTCGAGCTTTGTGATCGCATCGATCGCTGATCGGGCCTTTGTGCGGACGTTGATGTCATCGGAATTCTCTGCCAGTTCTTTCAGGGGTTCAAGTCCGCGATCATCACCGAGCGACTGCATTACTTCCTGAGCTTTTCTGTCGGCAGGGAACTTGCCTGAGCTTGTAATTGAAGCAAGTGCCTTGACGGCATCGTATCCGCCGAGAGATGCGAGTGCTTCGACGGCATCGTTTCCTATGAATGGCTGGCCTGATGCGGCGCTAAGATATTTTACTGCCTTTTGGTCGCCAAGTTTTCCTAAGGCCATTATTGCAGCAGACTGCACAGATGGTGTTCTTGCTGTGTTGGCTGCCAGGTAAAGAATATCATATGCTTTTGGGTCGCCGATGTCACCGAGAACCTTAAGGGCCTTTTCCGCGGAATCTTTCATTCTAAGATTTCCGCCGTTTTTTTGGAGGAACGAGATGAGGGCGTTAACCGCTCTTGGGTCCTTGGATTCTGCAAGTTCGTCGATTGCCATTGTTCTTTGTATGTCGTTGGCAGAGGTGAGTTGTTTTTGGAGTGTGCGGTATTGGGCGGCTTGAAGTTTCAGGCCTTTTAGGCCAGCGGGGATACGTCCGCCTGCGCAGGACATCTTCGCTTTATTTATTATGTCTTCGACTTCTTTGTCGGTCAGCTTTGTGGTTGGTTGCGGTTTTGCTTTTGGGTCACTTTCGGCAACTGTTTCGGTGAAATCAAGCTTGTCGTTCTTTGCGATCTTAATCAGTGCCGGGATTACTCGGCTGTCAGTTTTGTATAGGCCGACACGCTTGATCGCTTCGAGTCTTTTATTGTGGTCAGGTGAGTTGAGGTCATCGAGCAGACTGTCGGGGGCAGATGCTGAAACAGAATTGGCGATAAGCATTGAAAACAGTACTAACAGAATAAAAGCCTTGTTAAGAGACATAATAAAATCCCTAAATAGAAGTAGTAATGAATACCAAACGACGTTCCATATAGCTATATATCGTAATTCAGTGATAATATCAACTGATTGATGACTTATAATCAAAGAATATTTCTGTGATTAAATCGGTGAGGCGGAGGCTTATTGTATATTTGATTCGAAAGCTCTTGCTGCTACTGAGAAGGGTCTTTCTTTTCCTATGCTGTTCAGGAGGCCTATTGCTACCATGCTTACTATGAGTGAAGATCCGCCGTAGCTTATTAGTGGGAGGGTCAGGCCTGTTACGGGCATGAGGCCGAGAGTCATTGCTATGTTAACTATTACCTGTACTGCGAACATCGCTATAATTCCGACGGAGATGAGTCTTGCGAAGGGGTCGGTGTTGTGCCATGCAATTTCGTTTGCGCATGCAATTATAATTGTGTAGAGTCCGAGTACGAGGATGCAGCCTAAGAAGCCCCACTGGTGGGCGATGATTGCGAAGATGAAGTCGTTGTGGCGTTCGGGTAGTGAGTTGTATTTAATGTACGGGCCGGTGCGGAAGCCGTAGCCTTTTGTGCCGCCTGATGCGATGGCGAGTTTTGAATGCTTTGGCTGCCAGCCGTAAGTTCGTTCCCATTGGCGCGTTTCGAAGAGTTCTTTGCCAGTGAGAATTTCTGAGATAGTTTTATTTGACTTTGCGAGGTTTTGAACCTTTTCGCTTTGCAGGAGCAGTGAGCTTATGCGCTGTCTTTGGTAGTGGTTCATTTTGCCCCATAGGAAGGGGAAGCAGATCACGCCCATTAGCAGGATGAGGACGAGGTGTTTTGGTTGTGCGCCGGCGATGTACAGCATCGAGAATAGAATTGGCATCATAAGCAGAACTGTTCCGAGGTCAGGCTCGAAGAGTATCAATACCATTGCGAGCATCGTTAGCGTGAATGGGCCGATGAGACCTTTGAACTGCTGGTAGTTGCTGCGGAACCTGAGGTACCATGCCAGTGCTAATATGTACGCTATTTTGCAGAATTCCGATGGCTGTATGCTAATGGAACCTATTCTCAGCCATCTGAAAGTTCCGTTTCGCTGGGGTATGAACGGGATTTCTATGCCTCTGCCTGATAGGTATTTGGCGGCGAGCAGGGCGGCGAGGACGAGGAGGACGGCGGCATATATCCAGTAGGTAAGCGGGCCTAACCACCTGTAATCAATGAGGTTAAGTAAAATAAGAACGATGAGTCCGAAGCCTGCGTAGACTGCTTGTTTCTGCCATATAACTGAGTCGTGGTTTGGTGCGGAGGCGATGTTGTGCTCGGAGGGATTGCCGCTGGCATAGATCATTGCTATGCCGATGGCGATGAGGGCGAACATTGCGGCTAGCATGATGAGCCTTACTACTATTAAGCGACCTTTTAGAAAACTGAGCATAATATGCGTATCATACAGTTAAAAAAGCGGATTTCCATTCAAATATTGCGTTTTTTAGTGTTAGTTCAGGAGGGTATGGAAAGCGTGACAGTATGTTGATCGGTAAAAAATGTGGGGCCGCATTGGAAAAAAAGTTGGGAAAATGAAAAAAAATGGTTCGTGACGGGTTTAAGTGAGGAAAAAAATGAAAAAAACACCGGGAGAATCTGCGGGGAACTGGAATATCGGGCTAGATATGCGGCTGTTTGAGGCAGGTTGTATGTTCCGATAAAGTAAGCACTTATGGTATTGATTTAGGAATATGCTTGCTAATTTGGCGGGTATGCTGTAAAGTAGGGGCATGTTATCAGTACAGAAAAGCATATAAAATTGGGACGTTAGAGTTTTTTTCTTGCAATAAAAACCGTTAAGTGATAAGATGCGAAAGTCCAAGAGGGTCTTCTTTTCAGCACTGTTAGTGTTGTGGGTTGATTTGGAGGACAGAAAAAGAGAGCTTTCAGCGGTGTGTTGCCACTGAAGGGAAAAAAGTAGAGATTTAAGAAATGAAAGGAAGGTGTTGTATGAAAAAGTTATTGGTTATGTTAGTGGTAATGGCGATTGTCGCACCGGTATTTGCAGCAGATGTTGATTTTGTCGCTACAAACAATGAAAATGGCACATGTACCGTCACTTATACAGCGAGTGTTGGTACGATCAGAGGCATGGCTCTAAATATTGATGCTACTGCTCCTCTGACAGCTGTAGCAGTTGACTCGTTCTTTGATGTGTTCATGGATGCAGCTTACATGAATCCTGGTGCTTACACTCTTGGCGCTGGCACTCCTATTGCTGACCAAAACGCAGCTGGCGAGATCGTTTTGCCACAGAGCAGTTTCTGCATCAGCATGGGTAACCTCGAAGGCGCAGTTGGTGTTAACGAGTTCGTTTTGAGCTGTGATGTAGATTGCACAGGTACGATCAACATTAACACGCTTCGCGGTGGTGTTGTAAACACAGACGGTGTTGCAATGACAACAAATCTGGAAATCCCATTTACGATTACAGTTGATTCAGGGATTTGTCTTGGTGATCTGGACGGAAATGGTTTTATTGACATCGCTGACCTTTCAGCTGTTGTTGCTATACTGTCACCACATGCTGGTACTACTCCTGCTTACACCGTTGCTGTTCCCGCAGGTAAAGAAGCTGCAGATGTAAATGAAGATGGTTTTGTTGACATTGCTGACCTTTCAGCAATTGTCTCTCACCTGACACCATTTGCCGGTTCTACTCCAGCATACACATCAGATGGTTGCATACCAAGCATCTAATGGCAGAAGTAAGGTATTTAGCTGGTAGTAAAAAACAGTTCTTTAAAAAAGAAATATTAGAAAGTTTGCTGTCGACGAAAGCGTCCTTGCGTGGAGGAACAATGTGGGCGGCATAAATGAAGAATGAAGGAGATTTATGATGAAGAAGTTTTTGGTTATTCTAGCAGTTATGGCAATTTCACCGTTGGCATCAGCAGCTGTAGGCCCGCTGACACTTGAGTTGGACCTACCACAGGATGCTGCAGGCAATTACATTGCCGCACCTGATCAAATTGTTACTGTTACTGTAGTTCAGGGTGTAGCGAATATTCTTGGGTCTGGTGGGAAAATGACTATTGACTTTACAGGTCCTGTTGTTGGAGTTGTTAATACTACTCCAGGTTTCCTTAGTGCTGGCACTTGGAACTGGACTCTTGATGGTGGTATCGAAGCTACTGCTACTGGCGTTACTTTCGCTAAAGCTGCAGCACTTGGATTCGGAACATATGGTCCTGGATCAAAGAACTTGGCACAGGAGCTTTATGTATCTACAGTTCAGTTCAGCTTTAAATACACAGCAGATACTGATTTGGTATGGGGCGGCACCTGGGATGGCATTGACATGACTGGTGTAATTGGAGCAACAGTAGTTCCTGAGCCAATCACACTTGGTCTTCTGAGTCTTGGTGGTCTGTTCATCCGTCGTCGTAAATAATATGCGTATCGGATAGTTAGTTAGAAATTAAAAGAGGCAAGTCTTTGGGCTTGCCTCTTTTTTTGCGCGCAGATGGATGTTGGATTATGTTTTTTTAGACAGTTTTGTGAGTGTTTTATGGCTTTTTGAGTTGATCAATAACTTTTCTTAGTCTGTCGATCTCTGATTTACTGGATTCGAGAAGTACTGTCATGTCTAACACAAGCTGGCTGTATTCGGAAACAGTTTGCGTTAGCTGCTCAATTTCGGTGTTCCTTTGTGCCAGAGTTTCTTTTTGTTTTGTGATCTCGGCCTGTAGTTCGGCGTTTTGCTGTTGGCAGTCGGTTAACTGGGGTGATTGGCAGCCTGTGAGGGTGAAAATGGCCAAAATCATTGTTGATATGATCAATAGTGATGCTGTTGAAATCCGCATTTTTAATCCTCCAAAAAGTTAAACTGGTACTGTTTTCGACATATTTATGCGTATATAGTAATACGCCACATATCTTTATCGGTTAAATCTGTTGATAATCTTATTTGTTTAGGCATTAAGAGCATAAGAAATTCTTAAAATTTTGGAAGTGTGTGCCGGGAAGTGTTGCTCTAATGCAGATTTTGACTTGGTTTATGCTGAAAGAAGTCTTGAGGTGTCGGGGGTGTTGTGGTACATTTCGGGTGTGTAATTATGTGCCTTTTTAAATTTGAATTTTATCAGGAAGAATCGATGAATGTATTGTTGATTGGCGGCGGTGGTCGTGAACATGCTATTGCATGGAAGCTGGCAGGGAGTACGAAACTTGATAAGCTTTTTATCGCTCCGGGTAATCCGGGGACGGCGGCTTATGGTGAGAATGTGGATATCAGTGTTGACGATATCGATGGTTTGGTGGAATTCGCAAAGAAGGCGGATGTTGGGCTTGCTATTGTCGGGCCGGAAGATCCGCTTGCTGCGGGGATCGTTGACGCTTTCGAGGCGAACGGGATCAAGGCGTTTGGGCCGAACGGCGGTGCGGCGCAGCTTGAGGCTGATAAGGCTTTCGCTAAGGAGATCATGCGTGCTAACTCGATACCTACGGCGGAGACGCATGTTTTTCATAATTATCAGGACGCGAAGGCTTATATTGCCAGCCGGGACGAGGCGGTCGTTGTTAAGGCGGCTGGTCTTGCAAAAGGCAAGGGTGTGTTCGTTTGCGATGAGCCATCGGACGCGATAATCGCTGCTGAGAAGATCATGGTTGATAACGCTTTCGGTGATGCCGGGGCGACGTTGGTTGTCGAGGAGAAGCTGCTTGGTCAGGAGGCGTCGATACTGGCGTTTGTTGACGGGCGGAGCATTTATGTGATGGAGAGCAGCCAGGACCATAAGGCGGTCGGCGAAGGTGATACTGGTGACAATACGGGCGGGATGGGGGCTTACAGTCCTGCACCGGTTGTGACGGAATCGCTTATGGAACAGATCATTAAAGAGGTGCTTGTGCCTACTGTTGACGGAATGAACCGTAACGGGACGCCTTACCGGGGGATGTTGTACGCTGGGATCATGCTGACGAAGGGCGGGCCGCGTGTGCTTGAGTTCAATGTTCGGTTTGGCGATCCTGAGACGCAGCCTATTTTGATTCGGCTTAAGAGCGATCTGCTCGATGTTATGCTTGCGGTATGCGACGGCAGGCTTGATGAGGTTTCGCTTGAGTGGGACGAGAGGCCTGCGGTATGTGTTGTTCTGGCGTCGGGCGGGTATCCCGGCAGCTATGAGAAGGGCAAGAAGATCCGCGGGCTTGAAGAAGCGGGCAAGATGAAGGATGTTATGGTGTTCCACGCGGGGACCGCGATGGCGGGCGACGATGTTGTGACGGCGGGTGGCAGGGTGCTTGGCGTTACGGCGGTCGGTGATACTATCGCATTGGCGAAGAAGCTCGCTTATGAAGCGGTTAGCAAGATATCGTTCGAGGGGATGTATTACAGGGGAGATATCGCGGATAAGGCGATAGAGTAGTCAGTAGTTAAGGTATTGATATCCTTCGTTGTTGGGAAGTACTGAATGGTTGTTGCGGGCTTTGTACTCGTTGGGCGTGGGTTCCAGCCTTCGGGCGTGTTGCCCAATTACATTACGGCAAAATCACTTGCCTTTTTGCCCTGTTCGGCGTTAAAAAGCCTCGCAAAAGAATAGCTTTTGCTTCGTTTCTCGCCTTGAACAGACCAAAAGATCAAGC